>JALHUF010000212.1 GCA_022866195.1 Terriglobia bacterium | reverse complement strand
GTTCATGGATGATCTGTCTCGCCGATCATTTTTCAAGAATTTAGGGGTTGGATCCTTGAGCTTGGGGCCACTTGCGGGACCGCTGCAGTCGGCTGCGCTATCGAACGCGACGAGTGTAGAAGCGGACAAGGCGCCAACTCAAACGTTGTATGCCACTGACCGCCGTCCCCTCGAGTGGTCCTTTGTGTCTTCAAAGGCTTATGCCGACCCTTTCAGTGAGGTCAAGTTGGACGTGGTGGTCACGGATCCACAGGGCCACGAACAGCGAGTGCCGGCGTTTTGGGCGGGAGAGCAGGTCTGGAGGGTACGGTACGCGTCCCGCGGGCCCGGCCGATATAGGTATCGTACGATTTGCAGCGATCCCACAAACTCCGATCTCCATGGGAAGACTGGAACTTTGGAGGTTTCGCCCTACAAGGGTAATAACCCTCTTTTCTTGCATGGGCCGATACGAGTAGCAAGTGACCGCTTGCACTTCGAACACGAGGATGGGACTCCCTTCTTTTGGCTGGGGGACACATGGTGGTTTGGTTTCTGTACACGGCTGCCTTGGCCGGAAGGGTTTCAAGTCTTAACGGAAGATCGAGTGAAGAAAGGGTATACCGTCATCCAGATTGTCGCCGGTTTGTATCCCGAGACTACAGGCGGTGGCGCGCCTCCTTTCGACCCTCGGGGTAACAACGAAGCGGGGTACTGCTGGGAGGAAAAGTATGCCCGAATTAACCCTCGCTACTTCGATATGGCGGATCTGCGTCTTCAATACTTGGTAGAACGCGGATTATTGCCTTGTGTAGTCGGGTCGTGGGGCTACCATCTTCCCCCGATGGGTATTGCGAAGATGAAACAACACTGGCGAAATATCATTGCCAGATGGGGTGCGTATCCTGTTGTTTGGTGCATAGCAGGCGAACTCATGATGCCATATTGGCCTCCGAGAACTAAGGATGAATTGGCGGAGTTGGAGAAGCGCGGCACGACGATTGCGGATCGGAGGGAGGCTGACCGAGCCTTTCAGAAGCACGGCTACACGGAGGTGGGTAGATATATCCGAAGCACTGATCCTTACCATCGCCTCATTACCCTTCACCCTCAAGCTATGATAAGTCCTCGGGAACAGACTGAGGACCTGAGCATCCTCGATTTTGACATGCTTCAGACCACCCACGGGGACTGGTGGGGCATGCCTGGCTCCCTAAACCTCCTGACCAGTGAGTTGGCACAAACTCCGCGCATGCCTGTTCTCATTGGAGAGGTGGTTTATGAGGGCCTCCAGCAGCATAACCGGCAGGAAGTCGTGAGGTTCGCCTTTTGGACCTCAATGCTGAGTGGAGAGGCTGGTCACACATACGGTGCTGGTGGGATCTTCGAGATGGAAGCTCGTGACCAGCCCTTCGGGCTCACTGCTGACGGCGATTTTCATTCGTACGGCGATTTGCCTTGGGATGTCGCCTACCTATTCCCGGGCGCTCAGCAGATCGCTTGGGGAAAGCAGTTACTCGCACGTTATGAGTGGTGGCGGCTGGAGCCACACCCGGAGTGGGTGGAGCCGCACTGGACGAAAGAAAACTACAGGCTCCCCTACGCTGCCAGCATTCCCGGCGAACTGTGCATAGTCTTCATGCCTGAATTGACTCGGGCAAAGCCCAGGTCTTTGCATAAGTTCAGCATGCCCACAATAAAGAACCTGAACCCTGGCGTTACGTATGAGGCGCTTTGGTTTAATCCGGCCACCGGGAAGGAGTACCCCATTGGCAAGGCGGTACCAGCCCCGGATGGTACCTGGCAGCCCCCGGACCCTATGGATATGGTGGATGGGGTGCTTGTCGTGGAAAAGCCGGGAGCCAGAAAGTCACAAACGAAGAGCGGGATGGGAGAGAAAGCCGACCGTCCCCCTCTCGGGGAGTAAGCCCGCACTTGAGGGATCGTAGGCGTTCAATCCGCGCGAGATCGACGACATCCTCCGCTGAATTCGATCTCAACCACGGACTGCACTTGAGAGGTTAGTTTAGGAAATCGGAAACAAGCGCGTGCCTTCCGGGCCCGTCATGCGCAAATATTAAACTGGCTGAGGACGAGACGCGCATGAGTCTCTACAGACGGGGGGGGTAAAGCTGCGCGGAATGAACAACGGTGACCTCCGACACGATTGACTTTCGGCAGGCTGGAGGGTCAAATACTGCCTCTCGATTCTCATCAACAAAAGGATCTCAGTTCTCACCGGGATTGCATCGGTGAGGTAATTGGCGCTGACCTGCTCCCCTCTCTCCGTCCGAAATCATATTCCATTTCGTGCGGATCCAGGGGAGCAGGTTACGCGATGAGGGTGTCATTCACCCCAGGCCCGGGCGGGACGAGCCAATCTCAGATTGTGGCGTGGAGCAGGCCCTAGTGAAAAAGATCATCAACGACCCTTATCGTGTGGTGGAAGATACCTTGTCTGGCATCCTCAAAGCCTTCCCTCACCACCTAAAGGGGACCGAAGCCAGCCCACGTGTCCTTATCCGCAGAGATGCCCCGGTTCGGGGCAAGGTGGGAATCGTCACCGGTGGAGGCTCGGGACATCTGCCGCTATTCTTGGGGTACGTTGGTCCTGGGCTGGCCGATGCTGTGGCGGTGGGAAATGTTTTTTCCTCCCCTTCTGCCGAAGACATGCTCGCTGCAATAAGAGCCGCTGAAGCGGGGGCAGGAGTCCTGCAGCTCTTCGGCAACTATACCGGTGACGTGATGGCTTTCGAAATGGCTGCAGAGATGGCCGAGGCGGAGGGTATTCATGTTAAGAGGGTACTGGCGAATGATGATGTTGTCTCAGCGCCCCCGCAAGAGGTGAGCCGCCGCCGCGGAATTGCCGGGATCTTCTTTGCCTACAAAATAGCCGGAGGAAAAGCGCAAGCCGGCGCGAGCTTGCCAGAGGTGGCAGAGACGGCGAGGAAAACCGTAGAAAACACGCGCAGCATGGGCGTGGCCCTTTCCCCATGCACAATACCAGCGGTAGGCCACCCCAACTTCTCTGTAGCTGATGATGAGATGGAGCTGGGCATGGGAATTCACGGTGAGCCAGGATTACGGCGAGCCAAGCTGAAAACCGCGTCCGAAATCGCCTCAATCATGGTGGGGCAAGTGCTCGAGGATTTGCCCTTTCAGCGCGGAGATAGGGTCGCAGTGCTAGTCAACGGCTTGGGCGCCACGCCGATGGAGGAACTGTTCATCTTTTACGATGCAGCATACGATCTTTTGCGCCACCAAGGCATCGAAATCCACAGGGCATTCGTTGGAGAGTACGCTACCTCTATGGAGATGGCCGGTTGCTCTATCAGCCTACTTCGTTTGGATGACGAGTTGCAGCAAATGCTGGACATGCCAGCGTATTCTCCGTTCTTACTTCAATGGAGATAATCGTGGAGAAAACGGAGATCGCTTCAACGGACCTTCTCTTCGCGCTCGAGCATGCCTCGCTCGACATGGTTCAGCGGAAGGACATGTTAGGTGAACTCGATGCCATGATCGGCGATGGGGACCTGGGCGTCACCATTGAGCTTGGGTGTCGTTCTCTCCAGTCCGGGCTGCGAAATCCCAAAGACTGTGATATCGGTGCAATTCTTGTCGAGAGCGGCCAGAACTTTAGCCGGGCTGCCTCCTCCACGTTCGGAATCCTCGTCGCCACAGCATTCATGCGAGCTGGGAGAGAAGTCGGTGGTCGCGCGGCAATTGGATTGTCTGATCTCGTAAAGATGGGGAAGGCAGTCTCAGAAGGCATACAGAGCCGCGGGAAAGCCCGCCTTGGAGACAAAACTATACTCGACGCGATCATCCCTGCGGTTCGGGCCCTTGAGAAAGCAGAAAAGGAGGGCAGGGGTCTTGGGGAAGCGTTAGATTGGGCGGTGCTCGCGGCAAAAGATGGGATGGAATCAACGATACCTCTCAAGTCCCGGTATGGGAGAGCGGCCTGGCTGAGCGAAAAGAGTGTGGGTGTCCGGGACCCTGGGGCAACCGCCGTTTGTTTGTTTCTTGAGTCGTTTGTCAGGTACCTCAAGGCTCGTCTGGCTTGAAAAGGCTCGGCACTCGGTCGAACAGTGGCCGAAAGCAGTTAGAGGCACAGGCGTGGGCCTGGCCGGGTAAAAGGAGACCAGAAAACACAGCGGAGTGGCCAAGGCAAGCTCCGATACGACGCAACCGAGGCCATGCCGACTTGAAGTTGAATCGAAAGGGCAGCGCGTGCGTCGTTCAGTCGAGAGATCAGCTAGAAAGTGGCACTTCCCGAGGAGAGGTTGTTTATGAGTGAACATTTTTGGTTAGGTATGACAATCGCCCTCTTCGGAGGTGCACTCAACGGGAGTTTTGCAGTTCCCATGAAATACATTCGCCGCTGGCGGTGGGAGAACACCTGGCAGATTTTCTCATTCATATGCTTGGAACTCTTGCCCTGGGCACTGGCTGCGGGATTTGTCCCGAATCTTGTGGAAGTCTACCGAGGGGTCCCGACCCGTACGCTTCTCTACCCGCTGTTGTTCGGGCTGGTTTGGGGTGTCTCGCTGGTGATGTATGGCGTGGCGATCAGAATGGTCGGCATGGCATTAACCATCGCGGTGGTCGCCGGCCTCAGTTGTCTCATCGGATCGCTCACCCCCCTTCTAGTCCTCCACCCCGCCGACCTGTTGCGCCCTCGAGGTCTTCTTCTGCTCGTGAGTATGCCCATTCTTTTCTTAGGCCTTGGCCTTTACAGGAAAGCCGGTCTGAAAAGAGAGAAGGAACAGGCTGTACCTGGCTCTACCACTGCCCCTACGGGGGCAAATCTCGCAGTGGGCTTAGCAGTCTGCATCTTTACGGGGCTAATCGGCTCGACAATCAATCTCGGGTTTGCCTTCAGTGGGGACATCATCCATCGTAGTGTTCAACTCGGTGCCAGCCAAGTAACGTCAACCTATCCAGTATGGGCATTGGTACTTGGCGCAGGCTTTATTCCCAACGCCCTTTACTGTTCGTTTCTTCTTTCTCGAAATAAGACTTGGGCTTTGTTCCTCGAGGGCGGATGGTCAAATGAAGCTTTACTCAGCACCGCCACGGCATTGTTGTGGCTTACAGGCGTCCTCGGCTACGGAGTTGGGGCGAACTTGATAGGAGTTTACGGGACCTCGTTGGGTTTCGCACTTATGCAGTCGGCCCAGATACTGTCCGCGAACGTCTCGGGCATCCTTGCGGGGGAATGGGAAGGCACTTCTGTTGGCACGAAGAAATTGCTTGCCGGCGCTGTAGCCTCCATTCTGGTTTCGGTCGTTGTCCTCAACCTCGGTGGTATCTTTTAGCGGGCTGCTGCAGAATCTCGGTTGAAATTAGACGAATCCTTGGCCTTCGGAGAATCCGCCTAGATACATCCACCTGACGGAAAGACGTCGATTTGCCGGTCCCATAGAATGAGAGGGGGTCATCAAGGAAGTGTCGAGCAATTTACCTGAAAGGGTCCTTTACTACGGAGTGGACAAACCTCTGCCTCAACGTAGGTTGCTGCGCGCAGGACCCTTGTCCCTTATCTACGAAGCCGGTGAGATTCGTTACATCAAGCTGGGCGATCGAGAGATACTAAGGCGGATCTATCTCTCAGTCCGGGACCACAATTGGGCTACAATACTGCCCGACATCTCGAATCTACACGCCGAAGTGTCGGACGATTCATTCCGGATTTCGTTTGACGCGGAACATAGAATGGGCAGCGTTGACTTTTTCTGGAAGGGGACTGTCTCCGGCGACGCCAAGGGAACCATCACGTTCGCCATGGATGGTCAGGTGCGCTCGACGTTTCTTCGAAACCGAATTGGCTTTTGTGTCCTACACCCAATCCGTGAGTGTGCGGGACATCCTAGTGTGATTGAGAAACCAGACGGCACAAAGGTGGGAGGAAACTTCCCTTTTTACATTTCGCCTAGCCAGCCATTTCTTGAGATACAGACCATTCGCCATGAAGTCGCACCCGGTGTTTGGGCTGAGGTTCGGTTCAAGGGCGAGGTCTTCGAAATGGAAGACCAGCGTAATTGGACGGATGGTTCGTACAAGACCTATTGTCCACCCTTAAGTTTGCCATCCCCAGTAGAGGTCAAAAAGGGCGAGCGAATATCCCAATCAGTCACAATTACGCTGAAGGGCTCCCGCCTCAATATGCAAACGGGTCGCCATAGCTCAAGGATCTCATTCTCAGTGGGGTCGCAGACCTCCACGGATCTTCCACAGATCGGCGTGGGCTTCGCGCCCGATGCTGATTCGTTGAGCCCAAGGCAGTTGGCCCGACTTCGGGTGTTAAATCTCTCACACCTGCGAGTGGAGCTGAACTTATCTCTTCCCGATTATAGGGTCGTGTTGCAGAAGGCCTGCGCTGAGGCCAGCGCCCTGGGCGTGCGACTGGAAATCGTCCTGACAATTTCCGACAATGCTGAAGAGGAACTGGAAAGCCTTTTGCCTACGCTCAACGAGTTGAAGCCAGATGTCGGAACTTGGCTCATCTTTCACATTTCAGAACTTTCAACGACGGGAAGATGGTTGAAGATCGCTCGATCAAACCTGCTGCGCTACATGCCCGGTGCCATCATTGGCGGGGGGACGAATGCATACTTCGCAGAGCTGAACCGTTCTCGGCCGCCTCTTGAGTATTTAGATCTAGTCTGCTTCTCCATCAATCCGCAGGTGCACTCTCGGGACAACGCTTCGATGGTAGAAGCTCTAGAAGCTCAGGCGTCAACCGTTGCGAGTGCCAAGCAGTGGACTCGAGGGCTTCCAATAGCGGTCTCCCCGATCACGCTTAAGCCC
>JALHUF010000018.1 GCA_022866195.1 Terriglobia bacterium | reverse complement strand
GACGTTGCTGGCATCCATGGCGTTGTCGCTGTGGAAGGCGTAAATAGTGCCATGCAGCTCGTTGGTTCCGGACTTGGACACCACATCCGTCGCCACGCCCGCCGTTAGCCCTTTCTCCACGTCGAAGTTGGAGGTCTGGACGTTGACTTCCTGGATCGTGTCCTGCGGCGGGATGACCAGCATGTGGTTGGGCAGCCAGATGAACAGGTTCGTGGCGCCATCCACCCGCGTGGTGTTGATGCGTGGTGGTAAGCCGTTGGCATTGATGTTCAAGGAACGCTCCGGAGTATCTGCATAGGAATTCGGGTAGGAGCGTGTAATCTGGGAGTCGGAAAAGACTCCAGGCGCCAGCAACGCAACGGTTTGGAAGTTGCGATACATATCCGTCGGCAGATTCTCAATCGCGAAGCTGCTGATGGTGGTGTGCACATCCGCCTTCTGCGTTTGCAGCACGGCGGCGGAGCCCGTCACCGTGATCTCTTGCGTGACCCCTCCTACTTCTAACTGCAAGTCCTGCAAGTTGACTTGGCCGATGCGCATACCGACGTTGGTCTTCTTCAGGGGCTTGAAGCCGCTGGCCGATACTTCAATTGTGTAGGTGCCTTGAGGAAGGTCCAAGACTCTGTAAAGACCTATGCCATCTGTGGTGGTTTGACGTTTGAGCCCCGTGGCGTCATTGGTTATGGTTACTTGCGCTCCCGGCACCACGGCCCCGGTCTGATCTGTAACCGTGCCGGTCACGGAACCGTAGAGGCCCTGAGCGTTCGCTGGTTGGGCAAATATGGTGACCAGAAAACTGGCCACCACGAGACAAAGCAACGATAGACGGAGTGCTCTTATAGACATATTCCCGCCTCCATAGTTTGACCCTTTGACCCTTCGCGACGAGCAGACTTACTCTGGGACGACAATTGATGCGTAGTGTGGCCCTCGTCAGGACTTCTGATCCTGAACAAGCCAACACTTACTCCGGGAACAATTACCACCGCAGATCGAGGGTGTCAAGTCCTTTTTGAGCGTATGCAGAGTAAAGGTCCCCGAGCGAGATTTTGTCTGAACCCCAAAACCAGCGGAAAGGGCTGCCAATCACCGCATCGTTTCCGCTTTGGTTGCGGGTAGGGCTGGGAGGCGGCACGAAGAAAATGGTCCAGAAGAAACTCAGGACAGGATTTGCTCGGCCGGGGATGCGATCGCGGGCGAGGGCACTTACCGCAAGTCCTCTGAACCCTCGAGAGTACGAAGGTCTTCCTCGATAACGGCGAGGAGTTTGGATTGGCCGCGCGCAGAGGCTTGCTGCTGGGCCTCGTGGAGATAGCGCAAGGCTTTCTGCCGGTCGCCGGCTCGGCCGTACGTCGCGCCGAGGGCGTACAGGTATGAAGGTGTTTTTTCGTCCGCGGGGAAAAGGGTCTTCTCGAATTCTTCAATGCCCCCCTGATAATTGCCCTGGTTGACCAAAATCCGGCCAAGGTTGAAATGGGCCTGCCGATTGTTGGGATTGCCCTGCAGGGCTTTCCGGAACTCTTCCGCCGCCTCTGGAATCTTGCCCTGGCGTTGCAAGAGGACGCCGAGATTGTTATGGGCTTCAGCATAGGACGGATTGGCATGGATCGCCCTCCGAAGAGCTTCCACGGCTTCCTGATCCCGGCCGTGTTGCATGAGCAACACGCCATAGTCATAGTGTGCCTTGGGAAACTGATCAGGGTTGAGCGCAAGGACGGCGCGATAATGCTCTTCCGCTTTCGGGACGTTGCCCATGCGTCCGTACAGGATGATGAGATTGATGTGGGCCAACACCAGCTTTGGATCGAGCTGGGTCGCCCGCTCGGTTGCGGCGATGGCGTCTGTGAAACGCCCAACCTGCTCCAACGCGACCCCGCGCTCAAGATAAGAGGTGGCGCTCATATCTAGCGCGCGCAACTGATCGCGGAGCGCATCGTCGATGGGGGGAACGATATTCTTGCCTCGCTCATAAAGGCCCAGCTGAGCCTGGACCTTGTCGGCTTCGCCGAGCTTGCGATACGTCATGGCCAGGGCGTAGTGAGCAGAGCCGTAAGCCGGGACGAGCTCACACGCCTGGCTATAAAGCTTCGCCGCCTCCGCCAGATTCCCCCTGGACGCGTACACCCGGCCCAGGCCGTAATGTGCCTCTGCCGAGTCCGGAACCCCCTTCAGGATAGTCTCGTAGATTTTCCCGGCTTCCTCGCTTCTCCCGGATTCCAGCAGGCTTTCGGCCAGCTTCAATTGAGCGGGCAGGTAATCGGGCCTGAGCTGGAGCCCGGATGTCAGAATAGGCACGGCCTCGTGCCTCTTTCTATCTTTGAGCAGGAGCGATCCCCAGTAGTACAGCCACTTGAAGGACCGGGGGTCGAGTTCGTGCGCGCGCTGGTAGCAGAGCGATGCCGCGTCGGACCGGTTGTACAGGTCCAGAAGCATTCCCAACTTTCCGACGGCGCCGGCATCCTTGGGATGCCCGCGGGCAGCGGCGTAAGCCTGCTGAACTTGCTCCTGGGTTTCGGGAGGAAACTCTGTGATGTTGAGCTGCGGTATCTCGGGTAGCCGGGGAGTCTGCGCGGTGAAGGCAGACGAACCCAGAGCAAGCATAACCGCAAGCAGCGGTGAGCTCCACGTCTGCATGCCATGATTCTACGCCCGACACTGCTAACAAAATCAAGTCTCAATTGCCTGAGTCCGCAAATCCTCCATCTCCGGTCGCGAAGGATGGTGCCCAGGCGAGTGAGCGGTTCGTGCTTTTCGGTCGTCAGCGGCACATTTAGGTTTGATGGGATCTGGAATCATCGCTAACGCTACCCAAGAATACTCAACGAAGTTCTGGAGCCCCTTCCAAAGGAAATGGATTCAGCATGAGGCTGCGCACGTTGACTTGGCCAGGGGCACGGCATAGCATCGATACTCAAGGGAGGCCTCTGACATCCGGCGAAGAGGTTTCCCTTCAAGCCGGGGTTGATGCCAATGAGGCCCAAACGCCTGAAGCTGGCCACCCGGGTCTACGGCCTGCTGTGGATGATCTGCGCGGTGACTTCGGCGACAGGCGCTGCTGGATCAGCCTCTGAGGAAAAACGGCACGCCAGCGTCCCAGCGAGCATGGCTGCGCTCTTTGCTCCACCAGCGGCAGGCCACAGTGTCTCCGAAGCCGCGGTCATCCGGAAGGGTGATGCCCAATCCACCCACGAAACCTTCCTCCCCGGCGACCACGATCTGTTCATCGTCGCGCACGAAGACGATGATCTACTCTTCACGAGCCCTGACATCCAAACGCGCATCCAAGCGGGGGACAACGTGCGTACGGTTTTTCTGACCGCGGGCGACGCGGGGCTGGGGCTCCCTTACTGGATGAACCGGGAAGCGGGGATTCAGACCGTGTATGCGCAGATGGCGGGCGTCGCCAATGCCTGGACCGCGTCCGACCTGCCTATCGCGGACAAACTCCTCCGCGTTTACACGCTCAACCGCGCACCCAACGTCAGCGCGGCCTTTCTGCGCCTGCCGGACGGCAATCCGGACGGCGGCGGCTATGCCGTCACGGGCTTCCAGAGTCTCCAGCGTTTCTGGGAGCGCCAGATTCCCACGCTGGCTTCGCTGGACGGCGTCAACACGTACACGAAAGCCGAGCTGATTCAGACGCTCGCGAACCTGATGCTGGATTTCCGCGCGCAACACGTCCAGACGCAGGACGCGAGCCATCTTTACAGCAACGACCACTCCGACCACCGCTACGGCGCACGGTGCGCGTTTGAAGCCCACCAAATCTATGCCGCGTCGGGGGCCCACTATACCTTCGCCACCTATCGCGGCTACAACATCGCTAATGAGCCAGTTAATCTGACTCAAGCCCAGCGCGACGCGAAATGGGCTGTCTTCCTCACTTACGCGCAGTACGATTCCGCCATGTGCGGCGGCACCGGCACAGGTTGTCTCATCGACAGCCCCTATAACTCGTGGAGCTACCGGGAATACAGCATCGCGCAGGTGAAGGATCTCTCCGGTGCGCTTGGCGTGCTCTCCGGCGGGTGTCTCACTGCCGGCGCGGATCTGGCCGATGGGACCTCCCCGGTAGTAATTTCGGCATGCCTTGGTGGCGGGGCGGGCGTGGGGGACACTTCCAGCCAGACCTGGTCCATCAACGGGGATGGGTCCGTCACTGGGTTCGACGGCCGCTGCCTCGACGTGCGCGGTGGGAAGTCCTGGGACGAAACACCGGTACAACTTGCGGCCTGCGCCGGCACGCCCGAGCAGCGGTGGACAGCGTTTGAGAATGGCCAAGTTCGCGGTCTCGCCGGGAAGTGCCTCGACGTTCCTGGCGGCAGCTCCGCCGACGGCACGCCCGTCCAGCTCTACGGCTGCGCTGCCCTCCCAGGGCAGAACTGGCTCCTCCCGCCTAGCTCCGCACAACCCGTGATCAGCCCGGATTTCTCGCTCGCTCTTGCACCGGGTTCTTCATTCTCAGCCACGGTCACGGCGGGAGAATCGGCAACCTACAACCTGATCCTCACACCTAGTGGGTTTGCTGGAACCGTTTCGCTGGAATGCAGCGGCGCGCCCCAAGGCGTGGCGTGTAGCTTCTCTCCCCATCCCGTGACCATGGACGGAACCAATCCTGCGAGCGTAACGGTGACCGTGACGACCACCGCAAGCGCGACGCTGAGGCTTCAGCAATTGATACACGGACCAACCATACGTAAAACCCGGGGCCCGGCGTTGCTCTTCTTGATGCTGCTGTTAGGGCTCTTGACCATATTCACCGCCAGGCGACGTCGGGCTTTCTTGCCTTTGGGGATGACACTCCTGGTCATTTTGCTGTGGGGAGCCTGTGGCAGTGGAAGCGAGACACCAGGCGACGGCAGAGGGATTTCCGAGACGCCATCAGGAACTTATTTGCTCACCATTGTCGCGACTTCCGGCGACCTGACGCGTAGTCTAGCGGTGACCCTGAAGGTCAACTAGCGCCGTTCCAACTTTTTGGCGCTATTGTTCGTAAGCCGGATCGCGAGCCGATGCCGCAGAAGGTGTAGGTGTCATGCAAAGCCTTATTAAGTTGGAACGGCACGAGCTCCCCGGTACAATTCAGCTCCCAAACACACCGTTGGCGCAAGCCTCTTCAGCTCAATTGATATTGGGATGGGTACCGGCAGATATAAGCGCGCACCCCGACCTGCGAGACCGTGGTTTGGTGTCACTTTTCAGTGATGAGTTGTTCCCTATGACCGGTTAGGCTTTGGTACCAGGGAGAGAAACCCTCGGAGCGTGCCGTCCCCTTCAGATGGGCTGTGCGCCTTAAGGACCTCTGAGACTTATCTAGCTTTTTTCCAAGCTACCGTTCACTCTCCAGTTCACCCCGTGTTTGATTCGGCGCCTGGCCCAGATTGTGCCTGGGAAACAAGCTTTGCGCCAAGTGGGGCAAGTCAGCCGATTGCCGACGGGAAGCCGACTTTTCATTCCCAATCCATTTTGTGTGCGCCCAGCACCCGCGATGCGCATAGGGGCCCCTGGGGAAATCTTGGTCTGCAGCCGGGACCACTTCGCGGTTGATCCAGCACGGAGAGGTGTTGCTGCAGACGGCGCTTCTGCGAACCCCCTCCCCCTGGGACTCCTCCCGATACTCCTATCGCCTGTACTCGTTCAGATAGATCCGTAACACCTCGCAGGGGGCGGAAAACGCTTTGGACTGAAGGAAAAAGAGTTACCGCCGGCGCTGTGG
>JALHUF010000211.1 GCA_022866195.1 Terriglobia bacterium | reverse complement strand
GGACGAAATTGTAGTCCATTGCCGCTCCGGCGTCCGCAGCGCGCGGGCGGTCGAGTGGCTGATGAAGGCCGGCTTCCGCCGGGTTCATAACCTCAAGGGCGGCATCCTGGCTTGGGCGGACCAGGTCGATTCGAGGCTGGCCAAGTACTGAGCAGCGGTGTTCCGCTGGATTGAGGTTGTGCTGGCAAGATGTGGGGAGCCAAAGAGAGTTGACTTTTCTTCGGACCTGGAGTATCTTATGAACCCTGACAGTTTGACAGGCAGCAAGGACCGAAGCTTGGTAAGTATGGACCCGAAAGCCTCCCCTAAGCGGACGCGTAGAGCTTGCCGTCAATCCTCCCACGGCGCGACTGCCATGCGCTGCATCTGTAGCTAGCCTGGGATCCTTGTTCCGACGCGTCGGAGCAGGGGGTTCCAAGGCTCATCCCCCGGACATCCAGAAACCCAATATTGAGAAGCAGTCGGTGCGACGCCCCAGGGCGGACGCAAACATAACTCACCATGGCGCGCTTCGAACTGCCAGGAGTCATAACTCATACGGAAAGGGATCTATATGCCGAACATATACCAGGACAACTCATTCAGCATCGGCAGAACACCGCTGGTCCGCCTCACCCGCCTGACTGCCGGACTGCGAGCGACGGTGCTGGCCAAGATCGAAGGCCGCAATCCAGCATATTCAGTGAAGTGCCGCATCGGGGCAGCGATGGTATGGGACGCCGAGCAGAGAGGCGTGTTGAAGCCGGGAATGGAGATCATTGAACCCACCAGTGGCAATACGGGCATCGCGCTGGCGTTTGTGGCGGCGGCCCGGGGCTACGACCTCACGCTGACCATGCCCGAAACCATGTCCCTCGAGCGCCGCCGGGTGCTGGCGGCGTTTGGCGCCAAGTTTCATCTCACGCCAGGGGCAGAAGGCATGCCGGGCGCGATCAAGCGGGCACTCGAGATCGCCCAGTCCGACCCTCAGCACTATTTTCTTCCGCAACAGTTCGAAAACCCCGCGAACCCGGAAATCCACGAGAAAACCACGGGCCCCGAAATCTGGGACGACACGGCCGGCGGGATTGACGTGTTGGTCTCGGGCGTGGGAACCGGCGGCACTATTACCGGCGTATCGCGGTTTATCAAGAAGACCAAGGGGAAGCCGATCCTGTCGGTGGCGGTTGAGCCAGCCGCGAGTCCGGTTCTGACCCAGTCCCGCGCGGGGCTACCGCTGACCCCGTCGCCGCACAAGATTCAGGGTATCGGCGCGGGATTCGTGCCTTAGGTGCTGGAGCTCGCGCTGGTGGACCGCATCGAACAGGTGACGAACGAAGAGGCCATCGAATTCGCGCGCCGTTTGACGGCGGAGGAAGGAATCCTGAGCGGTATTTCTTGCGGTGCTGCCGCGGCGGTGGCTGTGCGTCTGGCGAAAGAGGACGAGTTTGCAGGAAAGACGATCGTCACCATACTGCCCGACTCCGGTGAGCGCTACCTTTCCACGGTGCTCTTTGAGGGCATCGGCTGAGGGCGTACCCGGGTGAGAGGCCCGGCCAGAGGAAATGGCTGGTTCCGCCGGCGCACGGCGGAGTTTGCTAGAGTTGAAACCGGAAGGGCCAGTGCGGCCCCCGAGGGAGGTTCGATCATGGATCTTGAACGACTGAGAAACCTGGCCACTGAATTCAAAGTGGCGTTCGACGCCGAGCTGGCGGGCGACGCCAGCGGGGAGTTCAAGCTGCCGAGCCGCGAGGCTGTGGCGCTGATCTGCCGGCGTTACCTCGACATCCTGTTCCCGGTATTTTTCCTCGGCCAGCGTCTGGACCGCGAGAGTCTGCCCAGCGATTCGCGTCGGTACTTCCGCGAAATCGAGACGCTGCTGGCCGAACAGATGTGCCGTGCCATCCGCTTCGACCTTCGCCGGCGCGGCCAGCCACCTCCGGGCAACATGACAGACTGTGTGGGGAAGCAATTGGACGCGCTGTTCAGCCAGTTGCCGGAGCTGAGCGCTTTACTCGCGTCGGACATCGAGGCCGCCTTCCATAACGATCCGGCCGCCCCGAGCCACGAGGAGATATTGCTCAGCTACCCTTGCATCGAGGCCATCACGGTGCAACGTTTGGCCCATCGGCTATACCTCTTGGATGTCCCCTTCATCCCGCGCATGATGACGGAAGTCGTCCACAGCCGCACCGGCATCGACATTCACCCCGGCGCCTCGATTGGGGAGTCCTTCTTCATCGACCACGGCACGGGCGTGGTCATAGGCGAGACGGCCACGATTGGCAATAAGGTGATGCTCTATCATGGAGTCACCCTGGGCGCTTTCAACCCGATGGGCAAAGATGAACAAGGTCAAATCCGCCGGGGGAGGGAGAACAAACGCCACCCCGACCTGGAACACCACGTCACCGTGTACCCCAACGCGACCATCTTGGGTGGGAACACGCGGATCGGCCACCACAGCGTGATCGGCGGCAACGTCTGGCTTACCCACTCGGTGGCGCCCTACAGTAAGGTTACTCTCAAGGATCCCGAACTGGTCATCCTCAACGGCGTGGTTGAGGCTTCGCCTATCGGCCAGCACCTTTGAGAAGTTTTTGCCGGGAGGTTCAGTGAACGTTCGTGGTGCAAGGGGTTGAGTTGCTGATCGAGGAGCTGCCACCACAAACCGATGCCCCGGACTCTTGACCGGAACAACTGGCAGGGTTTGCCCTTGCCCAAGGGCTGGACTACAATCCGTCTGGCGGTGGGGAATCTGAAGTGCCGGCTGGTGATGCTTAGGGCGCCCGGCCCGAGTTTACACGCGGAGGCTCCGCAAGGCGTTGAGGGTAGGACAACCGGTGCCGGACTTTAGCTTGCCGTGAGGCGTGCCGGTCAACCCCCGCGAAAGTGGGCTTCACAGGATTCAGAATCTTTCCTATGATGAATTTCGTACGCGCTTACAGGGCAGCGCGAGATTCGAGCTTGAGATACCCGTAGCGGCACCGCTGCGGGCCGGGTTCATTCAAGAACAAGTCAGACAAGGAGGTTCCGCATGGCGTTACAGATCGGCGATCCAGCCCCCGATTTCAAGCTCCCGTCGAACACGGGCGAGAAAGCAGGCGATTTCCAGCTTTCCAGTTACCGGGGCAAGAACGTGGTGCTGGTTTTCTATCCTCTCGATTTCACCCCTGTTTGAACGGTCGAGTTGCCGGCCTTCGAGGCGGACCTCGCCAAGTTTGCCGGCTACAATGCCCAGGTCGTGGGCATCTCAACCGATTCAGTCCCCTGCCACATTGCCTTCCAGAAGTCTGTTGGCGGGCTGACTTTTCCCCTCGCCTCGGACAAGTGGCCGCACGGGCAAGTGGCGAAAGCTTACGGGATCTTTCCCGCAGCGGCGGTTCCGCAACTGGGAATCAACGAGCGCGCCGTCTTTATCGTGGATAAGGACGGTAAGCTTGCCTGGTCGAAGATCTACGACTTGAAAGACCAGCCGGATATCGCCGAGGTCCTCGACGCGCTGCGGAAAATCGCCTGAGCTTCTTCGTTGGCTGTTGGTTGTCGGTCGTGCGTCGCCCCTCTCGGCGGCACAACTGACAACTGGCAACTGACAACTGACAACTTTATGTCCGACCTCTCTCGCAAGGCAGTTCCCTACACCCCACTTGATCGGCCTTTGAAGGAATTGGCTGTCGCCCTGGTGACGACGGCGGGAGTCCATCGCAAGTCCGACGAGCCCTTCAACCTCGAGGGTGACGAGCGCTTCTACGTCATCCCCGGTGACGTGGCGGCCTCTGACCTGATGGTCACCCACGTCCATTACGACCACACCGACGCCGACCGGGACATCAACTGTGTCTTCCCCATCGAGCGCCTGCGCGAGCTGGCGGCACAAGGCTTCATCAAAGCCGTCTCCAACAAGCACATTGGCATGATGGGATTCACCAAGAAGCTCAGCTACGTTTATGAGCAAACGGCTCCGGCCGTGGCACAGGAGATCGAGCGCTCCCAGGCCGACGCCGTGGTGCTCACCGGGGGCTGCCCGTTTTGCCACCGGGTGGTCGTTGCGGTGCAACGAGAGATTGAGATGCGCGGCGTGCCCACCGTCCTCATCACCGTCCGCCCGGAGGAATCCCGCCTGATGCGCCCGCCGCGCGCCATCTGCCCCGTGGGATTCACCCTGGGCCACAGCCTCGGCCCGCCCCAGCAGCCCGATATCCAGCGCCGCGTGCTCGTGGACGCGCTGCGACAATTCGAAGAACTTCACCTGCCCGGAAGCATCGTGGAGAAGCAGTACTAGGGAATACGGAACAGGGAACAGGTTACGGGGCGAGCCGCAGCCCGTCAGCCGACGGGCTGCGCTGCCTGCTGTTCGCAAATCCGCGGCAAATCCCAAACGCTAATTTGCGGTGGCTACCGGGCCAAGCGTTGGGCGGCGTCCTCGTCGGCGTAGGCGGCGACGATCTCGCCGAAATAAACGCGATGGAAATCGCCCTCTGGGTAAGCATCGTCAAGGACAGCCTGAGCCAGCGTGGCCGGGTTGATGTCGTTCCGATGCAGGGTCCGGCACTCGTAGTGCACAACGCATTCCTTGATGATGGGGGGGCGCACCTGCCGGCTGGGGACCGGCGTCAGCCGCATCTCGGCGAACTTGTCGTGTTCCCGCCCCGATACGGTGCCGCAATGGCTCACGGCGGCCGCCAGCTCGCGGGGAGGAACGTTCACGGTGAAGTCGCTGGATTCCTCCAGGCGGCTATAGGTGTAGCGAGATGGCCGGACGAGCACGATGAAGACCGGCCTGCCCCAGATGCACCCCATCGTGCCCCAGCCGATCGTCATCACGTTGGGCCTGCCATCGGCGCCCGTGGTGACCAGCAAAAGTCCATCCTCGCGCATCCGGCGCATGGTCAGTGCAAAGTGCTGGGTGTAGGGAACTGTCACTTTCGCCATCGGGAAGGTGCTCCTTGTTCTCAACGTTGAAGTTCGATGTTACCCCGGATTCCCATTCTGCTTTCCCGGTAGATCGCCGATATACACCTTGCTGCCTCTGCCCCCAAGGCGCGCTTGGGCCGCTGCCGGAGTGTGAACGCGCCGGCTTGTCTACGGGGTGACCTCGAATTGAGCCGGCACGCCCCGGGCTTATCACCCTTCGATTAGAACGCGGCGCAGGGGCAGCGGCATATTCCCCTGCCGGGCTGCCGCTACAGCGCGCGATTATAACACCGGCTGGCCACGCGCCCCCGGTTGGTCAGAGTCCGTAACCAGGTTCGCCTCCTCGCGGGGTGTTGATTTCGGCCCGGCAACGCGCCAGATGCGCGATGGGGGCGCTGCGCTCGCGGTGCGGGAATCAATCAATGTACTTGCTGTAGCTCTCGAGGGAGAGATGAATCCCTGCGGGTTCTTCGTCCACGGTGCGAGCGATCAGGGCCATGGTGCGCCCCACGGCGGCGCGCCGGTCGCGCACGCGCGGATCCTTTTGCAGGACAGTGTTCAGCCCATAGCAACGAGTGGTCTGATACATCACGCGGAACAGCTCAAATTCCTCGTCGAGTGAGGCGGGCTTGCCATCGGCCTCGGAGAAGAGGCGGTAGAGGGTGGAGCCGGGGGATGAGCTTGCTTGCCTCTCCAGGCCTTCAATGAGCGCGCGCTCGGCCTTGTCGTCCACGGCGCGGTAGGCGTTGTAAGCGGTCTCGCGTTTCTTGTCGGGCGTTTCGCCAATAAGCAGCCGCTCCATGAACTGGTCGAGCGAGAGATGAGCGAGAACGGTGGGGTCGTCTGCGTCGCGCTTCAGCAGCATGACTGCGGCCAACCGGAGGGGCTCCAGGGGATTGGAATAGAGGCGCGCTCTCGGCAGTACCTTGCTGATGTCGAGCATGGACCGTGCGTTGTCAAAGGCGATGAGGCGCCCGCAGATCTCCGCCAACTCGGTGTCGGATCTCCGGTTGAGCAGACGGAGTTGGTCGCCGTCGCGTGCGCTCCGGAGCTCACGCAGCACGCTCTGGAGAGTCTGGCGATTCTGCTGGAGAAAAGTGCCGGAGACATCCGGGACATTCTCTTCCTTGGAAGCCAGAATCTCGCACATGGCCAAGGGGAAACTCTCCGCTAGGTTCGTGCGCAGGTAGAAGACCTTCTCGGACGTATAGGCGTGGGCTTCGAGCGGCTCCGTCAGGTTGAGGTCGGCGAGCCTCAGGGTCCGCTCCTGGTTGTCAAGCGTCATCGCCGTAAGGCGCGCGTTTGCCTCCTTCTCGTGTTGTTCGAGCCAACGATAGACTCGATAGCCGCGCGCCTCAGAACCATCCGCCCCCTCGGCACGCACCACGAAGACGCGACGGCCGTCGCGGGTTGCGTAGGTGTAGCGGACGTAAACCCAGTCGTCGGAATGGAAGCGCGTCTTCGCGTAACTCATCAGCCCGTACGAACTGGTGGATTTTCCCGTGCCGGTGGGCGCGATGTAGAGTATGCCCTTGCCGCTCTTCTCGATGCAGGCGCCGTGAATGGAGTGAATGCCGTACTCTGCTGCCAGGATGCGTCCCACGGCACCCAGCACCCAGCTCTTGAGCTGGCCGTAATAGGAAGTGTTGAAGAAAGCGAGGGTGTTGGTGTCGTGGCTGTAGTAGGCGGCCTCTGGCTCGTCTTTCACCCCGTGGAGCGCGTAGACTCTGACGCGCGGTTCAGAGGGCGGGACCTGGCCCGTCAAGGCTTGCCACTCCTGGGGGCTGTACCAGTTCTCCACCCAGAAATCGTTCAGATGATGACTGTTGGAGGTGGCGCGCACCCGGATGCCGTGGATCATCACGTCGTGCTGATACACGGCTCGCTGGCCAACCATCGCGCTCAAGTGGCCGTAGGCGCTATTGAGGAGTCTTCCCAGCAGGCCGGGGGTGGCATCCACTGTCTTATCGTGTACTACCGTGCGCCCCTTGGTCCGCGTGACGGTGTTCGACACACCCATTGGCGAACCCGCCCACTCGGTCAGGTCGGGTGCGGGCGCAGGAGGAAATGTGTAGAGCGACTCCGGCGGCATTCGCAGCTCCTTCCGACTGTTCGGTCGGCAGACCCTATCCACCTCACCTTACGGGCTGTCAGACCAGGGATCAACTTTTTCGGCGCCGAAAACGGACATTTTGCCATCAGAAAAATTTATGCTGCGCCTAAGCTTTCTTAATCAGAGGTTGTGCGTCGGTGGGACGGCACGGGATTGGCTAGACACCTAGCCCAAAGCCGGGGTGACTTTGCTCCCTGCGCCGACTCCTGCCGCCCCGGAGGTTGCCTCTCCGGGCGAGCCCCAATCAAGCACGCTTGGACCAAGGGGGGCAGACACCTCTGCTGTCGATCAGGGAAGCCGTGGTAGCATGTGCCTTCGAAGCGATCACCGGGGGTGGCCATGAAAGTGGCGATCACAGGGGCGGCGGGTCTGTTTGGCTACGGGCTGGTGCAGGTCTTCTCCACGCGACACAGGGTTTACCCGCTGACGCGGGCCGAGGCAGACCTTACGAAAGCCGAGGAGATACGAGCGGCTCTGGCGAAAGCAGCTCCGGATGTCATCGTGCATCCCGCGGGAATCCCCGATTTGGACATCTGTGAGGCCGATCCTGCGAAGGGCTATCTGGTGAATGTTCACGCGACGCGCTACGTGGTGGAAGCCGCACGCGAGCTGGGCGCCGCGGTGGCCTACATCTCCACCGACGCCGTCTTCGACGGCCAGAAGCAAACCCCCTACACCGAATCCGACCCGACGATTCCCCCGACGGTTTACGGGCGCACGAAGCTGCGTGGCGAGCAGATCGTCCGGACGCTACCGGCGCACTGGATCTTTCGCGTTTCAGTGCTGTTCGGACCCGGAAAGACGAACTTCGTGGAGAAGGGCCTGCGCAGAATTGCGGCGGGGGAAACCTACATGGTCGCTGCCGATCAAGTCGGCTCCGCGACCTACACCGTGGATGCCGCACAAAAGATCATGGAGGTGGTGGAGGCGAGTCGCTACGGGCTGTACCATCTTTCCAATCAGGGTGTGTGCAGCCGCTACGATCTGGCGCGGCGCGCCGCGGAACTTGCCGGGCTCGACGCCCGCCGCGTCATCGGCAAGCCTTCCGACCAGATGAGACGGCGCGCCGTGCGGCTGAAGTACGCTGTCATGGCCATGGAGGCGTTGAAGAATGCAGGGTTCGGTTTGCCGCGTCCTTGGCCGGAAGCCCTAGCTGAGTACCTCCGCGCGCTCCCGCGGTTTTCGCCCGCGGGCTCGGACGGGCTACAACCCTAGCCTGTGGATCAGGGTCCAGGCGAGATGATGCGCCAGCTCTTAAGACATGCGGGCTGAAGAATAG
>JALHUF010000210.1 GCA_022866195.1 Terriglobia bacterium | reverse complement strand
GTAGGCCTCATTGGCGCGGCGCGTGGCCATGCCGTCCGCAGCGTTGAGGCGCGCCAGCGGTGCCACACTGTAGACGCCGGAATCTGCGCCATCCACGAAGCCCTTCCAGCCGACCTTCTTCAGGTAGGGGAACTTGATGTAGCTCCAGGGCTCGACGTGCTCCGCAATCGCCTCCAGGTACTCGTGCGCCGTGAAGCTTCCGAACTCCTTTCCCACGGGGTCCACGACGCGCAGGTGGCCGTCGTAGAAGTTGACGCGGTTCTTCTCATCCACCAGGCCCATGTAATAGGTGCGGTGCGTGTACATCTCTGAGGTGATGGCGTCCACGTAGGCCTTGTTCTTCAGCACGATCTCCCCGAAAACGCTCAGCGTGAAGAGGGCGAATTCCACACCCTTCTTCGCAGCCTCGATGAAGCGCGGCTGCTCGGTTGGAGCCATCGGCTTCGCCACGCCGCCCGGCAGGCCGAAGACGGGATGAATCGGCTTGCCCCCCAGGTAAGACATCAGGTCGCGCAGCTCCCGCCGCATCCCAATGACGCGCTTGCCCACTTCCAGGCCCACCTTGCCCAAGACGCCCAGGATGTTCCGCTCGGCCTTGGGGGCCTTGGGACCGACGACAAAGTCCGGCCCGCCCAGGAAATAGAAGTGGAGCGCGTGGTCCTCCAGCGTGAAGATGTTGTAGAACATCTCGCGCAGCTTTTTGGCAGCGGGCGGCGGATCGACCTGGTAGAGGTCGTCCAGGGCCTTGGTGGCTGCCATGTGATGGGCGGTGGGACAAACGCCGCAAATGCGCGAAGTGATCTGCGGCATTTCCTCCGCCGGCCGCCCCACCACGAACTGCTCGAAGCCGCGGAGCTCCGGCACCTGGAAGTAGGCGCGGCTGACTTTGCCGGCGTCGTCCAGGAAGAGTTCGATCTTGCCGTGGCCCTCCAGCCGGGTGATGGGATCAATCGTGATTTTTTGCGTCATGAAGCACCTCTACGCCGCTTTGCGTTTGCGTGCCAGGAGTGACGCCGGCACGCTGTACCGGTAGAAAGTTCCCGCGGGGTCGGGCACGGCCTCGAATATCTTTGCCAAGACCTTCTCGTCGGTTGTATCCACGATGGAGGCCATGGCGGAGAGTGCCTTGCCCCCGTAATCCCGGACGAGGTCCAGCGGCCCGAAGCATCCGGTGCAGGGCATGCCGCCTTTGACGCACGGGGCCTCGCAGCCGCCGCGCGTGACGGGGCCGAGACACAGGATGCCCTGAGCCAGCAGGCACTTCTCGCGGTCCACGATCACCTGATGGACGCGCTTCAGATCGCTGACCAAAAGCTTTTCGGGCTTGGTGGAATTAAGGTCGCACTCGTAGCAGAGGGCGCGGTCGCCAGCCAGCACTGCGCCCTTCTCCGGCAGCTTGCCGGCGAGGATGGCTTCGATAGCCTGGAAGGTGATCTTCCCGGTAGGCGGGCAGCCGGGAAGGTAGTAGTCCACGTCGATCACCTGATCGAGGGTCTTGACGGTTTCGTAGAACTCCGGCAGCTCCAGTTCACCCTCGGGAACGGTGGTGTGGGTCTGCGGACGGACGCCTGTTCCGTCGGTCGTCGAAGGCGACTGGTGGTAGACGTACTCGAGGATCGTCTCCTTGTCCGTCAAGTTGGCGAGGCCCGGGATGCCGCCTTGATAGGCACAGGCGCCATAGGCAATGACCAGCTTCGATTTCTTGCGCAACAGCTTGGCCATTGCTTCTTGCTCGCTCATGCGAATCGCGCCGTTGATGAAGGCGACGTCAATCGCGCCGTCGGGCATGGCCTGGACATCCGAGCGCTTGAAGTCGAGCGCCACGGGCCAAAAAACGATGTCTACCGCCTCGACGACTTTCAGAACTCCTTCGGCGAGATCAACGACGGCCTCCTCGCAGCCTCCACAACTTGCGCACCAGTAAAAAGCGACCTTGGGTTTAGCCATGGTTGTTGGCTCCTTCCCCTCTGACTCCTCATTCCGACCGCTTTCGCTTCCGCGTCCCTCACGCCTCCACTCCCCTCACCCCCAGCCCCTCTCCGCCGGGGGAGAGGGAGGACCGAAGGTCGGGTGAGGGGTCTTGTCGGCGGGGCTAAAGCCCCACCCTTCCTGCTAGGCAGCCAACGCTGCTTTGGGCGCAGCTTCCGTGCGCAGCGGCCCAAGACGGCGAATCTGCTCGGTGAATTCGTTCACCACATCGCGCAGGCGCTCGCCCTCCGAGGCCGAAATCCATTCCAGGCGCAGCCGCTCGGGCTCGATGCCGAACTGGGGAAGCATCGTCCTCAGCAACGTGATCCGCCGCAGCGCCTTGTAGTTGCCCTCCTGATAGTGGCAGTCGCCCGGGTGGCAGCCACCGATCAGCACTCCGTCGGCGCCGTGGCGGAAGGCCCACAGAATCATTTGAGGGTCCACGCGCCCCGAGCACATCGTCCGTACCACGCGGACGTTGGGGGCGTATTTCATCCGCGACGTTCCCGCCAAGTCGGCCGCAAGATACGTGCACCAGTTGCAGAAGAATCCCACGATGGAGGGATCGAAACGCTTGTTCATACCAGGACTCCTTCCACTTCGGCAAAGAGCTGCTCATCCCGAAACAGGTTCTGCTGTGCGGCGCCGGAGGGGCAGGCGGCCACGCACGTCCCGCAGCCCTTGCACAGGGCCTCGTTCAAGACCGCCACTTTCTTCTGCGCATCGAAATGGATGGCCGTGTAGGGGCACATCGCGATGCACACGTGGCAACCGGAGCAGAGTTCCTCCTCGATCCACGCCGTATTGGGCTCAATTTCCATATAGCCCCTGTCAATCAGGGCCATGCACTGCGCCGCGGCTGCCCCCGCCTGCGCTACCGTATCCGGAATGTCCTTCGGCCCTTGACAGCACCCGGCCAGGAAGATCCCGTCCGTGAAGGTGTCAACGGGCGCCAACTTCGGATGCCGCTCCAGGAAGAATCCCTCGGTGGAGCAGGTGATGTTGAACGTGCGCCGCACATCCTCCGCATCGGCGTGGCCCTCCAGTCCCACGGAGAGAACCACCAAGTCCACGGGGACCCTGCGCACGAAGCCGGCCAAGGTATCTTCCGCCCGGATGACGAGCTTACCCTCCTCGTCCGGCGTCATGGCCCAGTCGGTTACTTCCGCCACCCGGCCGCGAATGAAGTGAACACCTTCCTTGAGCAAGCGATCATAAAACTCTTCGAATCCTTTCCCCGGGGTACGAATGTCGATGTAGAAGTTGTAGACCTCCGCGCCGGTGTGCTCCTTCAGCAAGTGAGCCAGTTTCAGGGAGTACATGCAGCAGACACGGGAGCACCAGCGATTGGTGTTCTCATCGCGGGATCCCACACAATGGATGATCCCCACGGTCTGCGGCTTGCGCCCGTCTCGCAGGACCACCTCGCCCGCTGTCGGCCCCGAGGCGTTAATCAGGCGCTCGATCTCCAGCGCGGTGTACACATTCGGGTAGATTCCGTATCCGTAATTGGGTATGCGCTTGGCATCGAACACCTGGAACCCCGTAGAGAGGATGATCGTTCCAACCTCGATCTCTTTGGTTTCCTCCCGCTGTTCGAAGTCTATCGCCCGGCGTTCCGCGCACGCTTCGACGCAGGTCTTCTTGCATTTCCCCGACTTGAACTGGATGCAGGTCTCGGGATCGATGAGCACCACCAGGGGTGTCGCCTGCGCGAAGGGAATATAGATAGGCTTGCGCTTACCCAATCCCAGATTGAATTCATCGGGGTAGCGGGCGTCCTTGTAGACGCAAGCATCAACGCACGCCAAGCAGCCGGTACACAGCTCCTCGTGGATGTACCGGGGCTTGCGCTTCACCTTTACCTTGAAGTTGCCGACGTACCCTTCCACGTGGGTCACTTCCGAATAGGTCCAGAGGGTGATATTCGGATGCGCTCTGACCATGGACATCTTGGGAGTGAGGATGCAGGCGGCGCAATCCAGGGTGGGAAACGTCTTGTCGAACTTGGCCATGTGCCCGCCGATGGTCGGGTCGCGTTCCACCAGGTAGACGTGCTTGCCGGCATCGGCCATCGTCTAAGCCGCGTGAATCCCGGCAATCCCCCCGCCCAGGATCAGGACATCGGGGTGAATGGGCACGCGCTTCCTCTCCAGGGGCTTGTGGAAGGAAACTCGCTGGATCGCCGCCCGCACCAGATCCTTCGCCTTCTGGGTTGCACGCGCCCGATCCTCGTGAACCCAGGAGACGTGCTCCCGGATGTTCACCATGTGGAAATAAAAGGGATTCAAGCCGCCCTTCGCCGTGGCCGTGCGAAACGTCTGCTCGTGCAGGTGCGGAGAGCAGGAAGCCACCACAATCCGGTTCAGGCGATTCTCCTTGATGTCCTGCTGGATGAGTTCTTGTCCCGGGTCAGAACACATGTACTTGTATTCCCTCGACACTACCACGCCGGGCAGCTTTGCCGCGTATTCGGCGAGCGCCTGCACATCCACGACGCCGGCGATGTTCGTCCCGC
>JALHUF010000209.1 GCA_022866195.1 Terriglobia bacterium | reverse complement strand
TATGGGCTCTCGCATCAGGCGCTCTTCCCGCCGGCCTGTCCTTCAGTCCCACAAACTGGGAGATCACCGGCATGCCGACGGCGGAGGGGACATTCAACTTCACCGTGCAGGTGACGGACACAGGCCCGCCGGTGCAGACGGCCACGCGGGACTTGAGCCTGACGATCAAGAACAACCTGGGGCGCAACGATTCCATCGCCACGGCCACGCCAATTTCCAACGGCACGTTCCACGCCTCGCTCAGCCCGTACTCTGATCCCGTGGACGGTCCCGCCGTCCCTGACAGTGACTACTACCAGTTGAGCGCCATGCCGGGATCGGTCGTGACGATTGAAACCGTGGCGGATCGCCTTTGGCCGCCGAGCCCTATGGATTCTGTGGTCGAGATCGTTGACTCAGCGGGCAATCGTCTCAGCACCTGCCGCCCCGGAGGCGACACCTACGGATATTTCAGCCAGCCTTGCCTTAACGACGACTTCGATTGGTACAATACGCTTGATTCGAAACTGTATTTCCGGGCGCCCGACACCTTGGGGACCCCCGTAACCTTCTACGTTCACGTGCTCGATTGGAGTGGCAGCGCGCGGCCGGACTTCATTTACGACCTCAGCATCTTCGGCGCCAACTGATTTGCGGTGCTTCGGCGTCCGGGGTTCGGGATTCGGGGCCGCACTCCCAGGGGCGTGGGGTGAAATCCGAAGAATCCGCCCTCCTTCGGGAACCGTCTTCCGAACTATCACCAATTCGGGTTATGCTTATCGGTCATGGATACACAAACTTCCCGAAACCGCTTTGCGACGGCACGTTGGATTCGAATCTCAGTTGTGCTGATAGCTCTGGTGGCGTTGTTGGGCGTCGGCGTGGCGCAGGCGAAAAAGAAAAAGGTGAAGCCCGTACCGCCCGCCGACCTTCCCGGCCACGTGGGCTATCTGGCGTGGCAGCTCCGCGGTGTGCATATTGACGACTCGGGCCCCATCACCAACCAGATTCAGAAATTGGTGATTGACCACCTGCAGGAATGGCTGGCTAACCGGATGGCCACCGGCGTGGAAGCTCGGCGCGAGCTTGAAGCTGTCTTCTTCAAGCTCCGCTATCCCACTTACGGCCAGCCGGCCTGCTTCGCGGAGCCCTGGAAGGGCGGGACGCTGATTGCCACAGGGTACACGCTGGGCAGGACAAACTACAACCGCGTGAACGAGGAGGCGTTGTTCGAGCACCGCGAGGGAAAAACACGCTTGGCGACCGTCAGCCGTTTCGTCCCTTTCACGGACCTGCATTACGAGATCCTGCCGGCGCGCGGGTCGGACGATTTCTGGTTCTTCACCTACGGCACGCGGCCCGGCAAGAGCCAGCCCCTCCTGACGGCCATTCTCTATGCCTTCGATGGTCAGACGCTAAAGGCGTTGTGGGAAATCCATGACGTCTTTGACGGTAAGATGGACGTGGGCCCGGAGAAAGTGACCCTCCGTTATCTGAAGGAAGATGAGTACATCCGCGAGACTTTACACCGGCGCAAGCCCCCGCGCCACGAGGCCATCTACAAGATTACACCGCAGGGCCTGGAAATCGAGAGCGACCGGGAGATTCCGTTCTGAGAACAGTTGAAAGTCGAAAGTTCAAAGTTGACAGTCAACAGTTGACAGCTTCCGCGTGCGACTTGCTTTTCACTGTTGACTGTCGACTGTGAACTGTTGACTTCCTGCTGCTAGCTTGCCCGCTCCAGGTAGGTCCCTTCGGCGGTGTCAACCCGGATGGTTTCGCCTTCATTGATGAAGGGCGGGACCTGGACCACTAGCCCCGTCTCCAGCTCTGCGGGTTTGCCGACGTTGGTGGCCGAGCCGCCCTTAATACCCGGCCCGGTCTGCACGACTTTCAAGTCCACCGTGGCTGGCAGCTCGATGTCCACGGGCCGTCCCTCGTAATACTCCACCTTGATCATGACGTCGGGTGCCAGGAACGGGGCGCGGTCGCCAATCACGTCCTTGTGCAGGCGAATCTGCTCGTAATTCGCCGTATTCATGAAGTGGTAGGAGTCGCCGTCGGAATAGAGGTACTGCATCTCGATCTCGTCGAGGATGGCACGCTCCACGGTATCCTCGGAGCGGAACCGATGGTCAATCAGCGCCCCGGTGCGCAGGTTGCGCATCCGAGCTTGCACAAAAGCCCGCAGGTTGCCCGGAGTGCGGTGCTCGGCCTTGTGAATCGTGAAAAGCTCGTTGTTATGCTTGATGACCATGCCGGGTCGGAGATCGTTGGCGTTCATTGCAGTTCCTTCTACGATTTGGCTGTGGGGCTTCGAAGCAGAGAGGAGATTCCCGGAGTCCAGTCCAGCACGAGCCCAAGAGGTCATTGTACTGTCCTGAACACTCCCCGTCAACGCCCGC
>JALHUF010000208.1 GCA_022866195.1 Terriglobia bacterium | reverse complement strand
GGCCGCATCGCCGAATCCGTCGGGCAGCGTCTGAAGCGCCTGGCGCGCGACGCGCAAGTACTCTGTGTGACCCACCTCGCGCAAATTGCTTGCTTTGCCGACCACCACTTCTATGTCGAGAAGTTCGAACGCGCCGGCCGCAGTCTTGCGGTGGTAAAGTATCTGGAGGGCGAGAAGGAACGGGTAGCGGAGCTTGGGCGCATGCTTTCCGGCCGGCAAATCACCGACGCGGTCCTCAAGCACGCCGCCGCCATGCTGAAGCAGGCCGGTGCCATTCCCACTTAATGGGTCGGCCCGCTGGTGCCGAGACTTTTGCAGATTGGCCGAGCTCTCTGTTCACAGGGGTACCCCCAAGTAGTTGGAACGGCACCAGCGGAATGCCCGCGTGAGGATAGGCGGAGCGTGTTATACTTCAAGCGCGGGCCAATATCCTCCCATGGGACACGAGCTCGTTCAAATCTCACCGACGGGTCTACCTCCTGCCAATGAATCCGGGCTGGGTGCAGCGCCGCAAGCTCTCGACCGCGCCATCAGCGCGGCGCGCGCAGATCTTTCCAGATCTAGCTCCGGGCCCCGGACCTTTTACATCGAGACTTTCGGCTGCCAGATGAACGTCCACGATTCAGAGAAGGTGGCCGGCGTGCTGATGGCCCGCGGGTTGAGGCCCGTGGAGAACCAGGCAGAAGCCGACCTCGTTCTCTACAACACTTGCAGCATCCGTGAGAAGGCCGCGCAGAAAGTCTTCTCTCGCCTGGGTGCTTTCCGCAAGGCCAGCCGGCAGGCCGGGAAGATCATTGGGGTCCTGGGCTGCGTGGCCCAGCAGGAAGGTGAAAAGATTTTCGCGCGCGCACCGTGGGTCAGCCTGGTCTGCGGCTCGGCGAGCTACACGAGACTTCCGGAGTTGTTGGAACAGGTCAAAGCGGGCCGATCTCGCGTGCGGGGTTTATCGCTCGAGACCGGCGAGTGTTTTGAGACCGAGCTCGTTCGGCGCGACAATCCCTTCAGCGCTTACGTGACGATCATCGAGGGCTGCGACGAACCGTGCGCCTTCTGTGTGGTCCCGATGACCCGCGGCCGAGAGCGGAGCCGCCCGAGCGAGAGGATTCTTGCGGACTGTCGGCGCTTGGCGGAGGAAGGCTACACGGAGATTCAGCTCCTGGGGCAGATCGTTAACCACTGGCAGGACCCCTCGTCGGCGCGGCGGAGCTTTGCGGGATTGCTCTCGCAGGTGGCGGAGATTCCGGGCGTGCGCCGGGTGCGGTTTGCGACCTCCCACCCGCGGTATTTCACGCCGGAGATTGTCCGGGCTATCGAGAACCATCCTGCCCTCTGCGATCAGGTTCATTTGCCGGTGCAGTCCGGATCCAGCCGCGTGCTTTCCCGTATGCGGCGTGCTTACACGCGCGAGGAGTATCTGGAAAAAATCAATTGCATCCGCAGCGCGCGGCGTGCTATTAGCATTTCGACGGACATCATTGTGGGGTTTTGCGGAGAGACGCGCGAGGATTTTGAGCAGACCGTCGCGCTGCTCGACCAGGTCGAGTACGATCAGGTTTTTTCGTTCAAGTTTTCTCCGCGGCCGGATACCGCGGCGGCTGGATTCGAAGACACGGTCCCGGAGGATGAAAAGAGGCGTCGCCTGGCGGAATTGCAGGAGCACCAGCGGGTGATTCAGCTCCGCCGGAACCAGGCACTGGTGGGAGGCGAGTGCGAAGTGCTGGTGGAGTCTTTTCAGCCCCGCCTCCAGCAAGCCGTGGGGCGGACCACCAGCAACCGGGTGGTTAATTTCCCGGGTCGGCCCGAGTGGGTCGGGCGATACGTGCAAGTGCGGGTGACGGCTGCCGGCCCCAACAGCCTGGTGGGTGTGCGGGCTGACCAGGCGCTATCCGGCGGCGTGGGCGCGCCCTGGGCGATTGCCACCTGCACCGTGGACGGCCGCAAGGCCACGGCGGCGCGGAGGGTCTGATGGAAGTGGAAATGAAAATCCGCGGGCTGATGATGGACCCGGTCACCAACATGCCCATCGTCATCCTCAAGGATGTGAGCGGCACGGCGGTACTGCCCATCTGGGTGGGAATCTACGAGGCGAACGCCATTGCCCTGGAAATCGAGAAAGTCACCACCCCGCGCCCCATGACCCACGACTTGCTCAAGAACCTCTTGCTGGGACTGGAAGCGCGCGTGAGCAAGGTGGTGGTCAGCGAGCTGCGCGATGACACCTTCTACGCCTTGATCTGGCTGGAGAGAGACGGACAGGTCATCTCCGTCGATTCCCGGCCCAGCGATGCCTTGGCGCTGGCGTTGCGCGTGGATTGCCCCATCTATGTGGAAGAGGAAGTGCTGAAGAGCTCCAAAGTCTCGGGAACCGCTTCCGACAAGGTCAGTAGCGAAGAGCTGCGGAAGTGGCTGGAAAACTTGAACGACGAGGACATCGGACGTTATAAGATGTAAGGGGCAGCGGCGGCCGGCGGATACTGCCGCGCGCCGCCTTCCCCTGCGATGACTTACCCGCGGCGGCGGGCCCCGGCCGGAGCGTGGCGTGCCGACGATCATTGCGATCGCGAACCAGAAGGGCGGGGTCGGGAAGACCACCACAGCCACCAATCTCGCTGCCGCTTTCGCCCGTAAGAGAAAACGCACCCTCCTGATTGATCTCGATCCCCAGGTCAACACTACCCTGACCTTCCTGCCCCTGGAAGAGGTCACGCATTCCATATATGACGTGCTTGCCGACCACCAGTTGAGCCTGGAAGAGGTGATCAAGCCGACCAAATACGCCAATCTCTGCCTGGTCCCCTCGAAAATCGCCCTGGCCAAGCTGGAAACCAATCTGGTGGGGCAGTTCGATGCGCCCTACCGGTTGAAAGATGCGCTGGCGCCCATTCGCAAAGATTTCGACATGGTTCTAATCGATACGCCGCCCACGCTCGGCATCCTGACCGTGAACGCGATGGTGGCGGCCACGCACTTGTTGGTGCCGATCCAGGCTTCCTTTTACGCCCTGGAAGGCACGGACGATTTGCTGGAAACCTTGGAGCGCATTCGGGCGCGGCCCAATCCTGGTTTGCAGTTGCTCGGCGTCCTGATGACGCTCTACGACCGGCGCACCAACCTGGCCCGCGATATTCACCGGCAAGTCCGCCAGGTCTTTGGCAAGAAGGTCTTCAGGACGGTGATTGGGAGGAACGTGCGTCTGGAGGAAAGCCCGGCGTACAAGGAGACTATCTTCACCTTTGCCCCCGACTCCTCGGGCGCCGCGGACTACGAGCGCTTGGCGCGGGAGGTGCTGCAACGTGTCGGCTAGACGCGCGGGTTTACCCATCGCTGTGAAGATGCGGCACAATTCCCATTACGTCGAGGAGATCATCTCCCACACCGGCGCTGCCATTGGCCGGATGATTCCCATTGAGGACTTGCAGCCCAATACCGAGCAGCCGCGCAAGGACCAGGGCGATTTGCGCGGGTTGGGGGACTCGGTGCGGGAGAAGGGCGTGCTGGAGCCGCTGCTGGTGCGCCACCTTCCCGAATCCGGGAAATACATGATCATCGCCGGCGAACGCCGCTATCATGCGGCGCGCGCCGCCGGCCTGCGCGAGGTCCCCTGCATCGAAAAGGACGCGGACGATGCGGAGATGCTGGAGCTGGCGCTGATCGAGAACCTGCAGCGGAAAGACCTGACGCCGTTTGAGGAGGCGGACGGCGTGGCGGCGCTTGCCGAGCGGCTGGAGCTGACGCACGAGGAACTTGCCCGGCGAATTGGGAAATCGCGCGTGACCATCACCGAACTGTTCACGCTGCGCGCCATCCCCAATGAGATTAAGGCGCTGTGCGCCGAGAAGGGAGTGCTTTCCAAATCGCAACTGCTTCAGGTGGCCCGCCAGCCGAGCGAAGCCAAGATGCGCGCCGTCGTCCGCGGGTTCGCGCTGGGCATGCTGAGTCG
>JALHUF010000207.1 GCA_022866195.1 Terriglobia bacterium | reverse complement strand
GCAGGCCTTTCGCGCGCCCGGGGTCTGGCGACCGTGTTGCCCGAGGACAAAGACAACTTGATGGTGACCGTGACGGTGCGGCAGAAGAACCCCGCCATTCGCATTGTGGCGCGCTGCGCCGAGCAGCGCATGGCCGACAAGTTAACGCTGGCCGGGGCCAATGCTGCCGTCGCGCCCAACACCATCGGGGGCATGCGTCTGGCCTCGGAGCTCATCCGCCCGCATGTGGTCGGCTTCCTCGATCTGATGCTGAAGGAAACATCGAAGACTTTGCGGGTGGACGAGATCACGGTGGGCGAAGCATCACCCTGGGCAGGTAAGACCATCCACGAGACCCATATTCACCGGAGTTTTGAGTTGCTGGCGCTCGCCCTCCGCAAATCCAGCGGGGAGATGAAATACAACCCGCGGGGCGACACCGCACTGGGTGCCGGCGACGTGTTGGTCGTCATGGGCGACATCGACCAAATCTGGAAGGCGCGCGAGGCTGCCGGAGGACCGGCCTCTCCCCCCGCAGCGTAGCGTTGCCGCCCCTCCTGCCAAGCCAAATCCCCGGAACTGTGGGACCTCCAGCGCCATCCTCAACAGCGCGAGCGCCGGCGACCGCCGCTCGGGCGCAGCGGCGCCTGTCGTTCGCCGCTTCCTCAGGGTGCCACGCGGCGCAAATAGAACTCAAAGAAACTCTTGGGATCGGTGTGCAGCGCAACCGTGGCGTTAGCGGCTTTCCCTTCCACGACGCGCGTAAAACCCTGCGCGTCAACTTCGATCGCCAGTTCCTTCAATTCGCACAGGCTCGGATCGATGATGAGCGCCACGGCCATGGGATCAAAGAGCGTCGGCGTCTCCTGGTTCCAGAGGTGATAGAGGAGCGTCAAGGCGTTGGTGGTTGGAGTCAGGCGCGTGAAGATGCCGTGGCGCGCGGCGGCATCCAGTTGCAGCATGGCCGTAACGTCGAGAGGCGCCATAAGGATGGGAATGCCAGAGGCGAACACCGCCTGGGCCGCGGCGGGATTTGACTTGATGTTCCACTCCGCGACGGGCTGCAAGTCCTTGCCGTAACTGTGCGCAATCGCTCCGCCCATCAAGACCAATCGTTTGATCTTTTTCCCGAGCGAGGGATCGCGCTTCAGCAGAGCCGCAACGTTGGTGAGTTCACCGATGGCCACCAGCGTGATCTCTCCCGGCCGGCGCTCGATTTCCCGCTTCATCAAATCGACGGCTTTTTCGCTGGTGAGGGGAGGGCCGGTGAAGCCGTCGGCCCAGCGCGTCTGATCCATGGGCTGCGACGGGCCCGGCTCGCCCGCCGCCACCGGCACATTGGGCCTGCCGGCTTCCCAAAGCATCTTCGCCGCCAGCCGCGCGCGGGCCTGCGTGTCGCCGCTTACGGTGGTGATGCCGAGCAGTTCCAGTTCCGGGCGGTGCAGGATGAGCGCCAGGGCGAACGCATCGTCAACATCCGTGCCGATGTCGGTATCGAGGAGGATCGGCGTCTTCCCTGGAGGAGCGGCAATACTCATGGTGGCGAGGAAGGCGATAGCTGCAACGGACATTGTAATTCGGCGCATGAAGAAGCTCCAGGATTTGTCCCTAAAGGTGCCGTAGTTTGCTTTCTATCTGTCAACTGTCGGCTGCCAACTCTCAACTGCCTTTCACCACCGGCGCCAGGGCGATGCAGGCCAAGCCGAGGATGAAGAAGAGGAACATCAGGGCGAGAAGGCGTTTGGTGTCGGGTCCGGCGCCGCGGAATTCCTTCCAAACAAAAACACCCCAAATCGCCCCGACCATGGTGGCACCTTGGCCCAGAGCATAAGAGGCGGCCGGCCCGACCATCTGCGCGTAAGAGGCCGCGAAGTTGGCAATCGTTCCCACGCCCCAGATCAAGCCCCCCAGCACTCCCCAAAAGTGCAGCACCCTTCGTCCTGCAAAATACGCCCCCATATCCACCGGCGGTCCGCTGACCGGCCGGCGCATGAAGGCGTAATTCAGCGGACTAGTGCAGGCCAGCACGCCGAGCGCAAAGACGAACGTCACCGTGTATGGTCCCAGGTGGTGTTCGCCCTTAATGGCCGTGGCCACGAAGGGATAGAAGAGGCCCATGCCCACGCCGCCCAGCAGGCTGAGAACGATGCCTCTGGTGGACACCTTCAGGTCCTGGGAGATCTTTCGGTAGGCCAACGCGTCCAGCACAATCGCCACGCAGACCAGCGCAATTCCTCCAAACAGCAGCTGCGGATTTCCTTTCGGCGTGATGATGTAGTTGAGCACCGACCCGATGACCAATGCCAAGCCGATGCCTACAGGGAAAGCCACAGCCAGGCCCGCGAGGGCGATCGCGCCCACGATAAAAATGTTGGCGATGTTAAAATCGACCCCGCCCAGAAAGGCGTAAATGAGGTGGCGCGCGTCCGCCGCGGCCAGATTCTGCAGGAAGCTGTCAGGGTTTGTGGGATCGGTGCGGCCCAGAGTCATGCCGAGCAGCAAAGAGATCACCAGAATGCCCCAGACGTAATCCCAGTAGAAAAGCTCAAAGCGCCAGCCTTTGGTAAGCTTCTGCGTGTTGGCCCAGCTTCCCCAGCAAAGCATGCTGAGGATCATCATGAGGAGGGCAGCAGCGTAAATCTGCGGGACGAACATGAGAAGTAACCTCCCTGCGGGATTGGTCGAACTTCAGGGCGCGGGTGGCCGGGTGAGGCGGATCAACGTTGCGCACCGAT
>JALHUF010000206.1 GCA_022866195.1 Terriglobia bacterium | reverse complement strand
GGGAGAGGGCTGTAAACCTAAAAGCTCCTCCCCTCTCCCCGAGGGAGAGGGCTGCAAATCCGAAAACCTCTCCCCTCGCCCTCCGGGAGAGGGACCGGGGGTGAGGGAGGCAGGCAAGAACTTCAGCGCCACCAGCCGGCCGAGTTTGGTGTCCTCGGCCTTATAGACCACACCCATGCCCCCGCCGCCCAGCTTCTCGAGAATCCGGTAGTGGGAAATGGTCTTGCCGAGCATGGGTGGAGTCTCAGAGATCCCTCAGCGCAGCGCTGCGTCAGAAACATCTTAGGTTCGGCTCAACGGCAAAGCAAGTGCCGCGGCTGCGGAGTCCTTCCATGCCACCGGCATTCGCTGCCCCACTGTTCCGGGCGCGCGAGTTGTGGTATATGTCAGATGCTAGGCGCAGCGGGACAGGCCAGCCGGGATCGTCGCCGCAGCGCAGGGCGGATTTTCTTCCGGTAACATAGCCTGCCAGCGAGACGCCAAGCGGAGAGAAGGGGAAGGACACGTGGAAGTCCGATGTCACCACTGCGGATATGCATTTCAGGTCACGGGGGACATCTTCGTCGTGAATCGCGAGAGGGCCGATCTGGTGTGTCCCGCCTGCCAGAGATCGCTCCAGGTGGTCAATCCCAAGCTGGCAACGTTTCGCTCCGGAAGCACAGAGAAGAAGCTGAGTTCCATCACTTCGGCGGTCGCGGACGACGGGCGCCTCTTGCGCCTGCCGGAAGATCAGGAAGTCTGCCTGAAGGTTCTGGAGGGTGAAGAGAGGGGCACGGTCTACCCCGTGACCAAACCCCGTATCACCATCGGGCGCAGCAATGTCGACATCACGGTGAACGACCCCATGGTCTCGCGGGTTCATTGCGCCCTGGAAATCAGCGATGAGGGCGTGTTACTGCGGGATCTCGAAAGCGCGAATGGCACCCGGGTGGACAACCAGCCGATCAGCGCGGCCGTGCTCCGCAACGGCGCGGCGTTCCGCATCGGCAATCACGTATTTCAACTGGTGATTAGTCCCAAGAAACCATGAAGAAAATCGGTCGGTACGATGTTGTCGAGGAATTGGGGCGGGGCGCCATGGGCGTCGTGTATAAGGCTTCCGACCCCACCATCGGCCGCCTGGTGGCGATCAAGGTCCTCTCTTTGGAGGCCTCCGCGGGCGCCGGAGTTCCCGGGGCACGGGAGATCTTTATGCGCGAAGCGCGCGCCGCTGGCCGGCTCTCCCATCCCGGCATCGTCACCATCCACGACGCCCTCGAGGATCCGGAATCCCGCTCGAACTACATCGTGATGGAGTTCATCCCCGGCCGGACCTTGGAAAGCATTCTCCTTGCCGGCCCGGCGCTGGAAACTGACCGCGCTCTCGACATCATTCGTCAGATTGCGGAGGCCTTGGATTACGCCCACCACAACCAGATCATTCACCGCGACCTGAAACCCGCCAACATCCTCTTGACCGACGACGACCGGGTCAAGATTACGGACTTCGGCATCGCCAAGATTGTGGCGCGCGAGGGTGCGGCGCGCACCGTAGCCATCATGGGCACCCCCGCCTACATGTCGCCCGAACAGGTGACCGGCGGGGAGATCGACGCGCGCAGCGATTTGTTCTCCATGGGCATCCTTCAGTACCTGATGCTGGTGGGACAAAAGCCCTTTGCGGGGGATACGGCGGCCGTCATGTTCAAGATCGTTTATGAGGATCCGGTGCTGCCCAGCCGGCTAAACCGGCAACTCCAGGCCGGGCATGACTACCTGGTCTTACGTTGCCTGGCCAAGGATCGCGCCAAACGTTACACCAGCGCCCGCGAGTTTCTCGACGACCTTGAGGATGTGCGGCAGGGTCGAGCGCCGCGTTCCGAGGCAAGAGTCCCCTTCTCTGAGCTCCGCGTCGGCGAGCGGACAATGGTGGCGCAAAGGCCCTTCGTTACCCCGGAGGAAAGTAAACGTGCGGAGAGCAGGAAGTTGCGGCACGTTCTCACAGGCGCGATTGCCGGAGTGTCGCTGGTGGCTGTGCTGGGCCTGGGAGTCTGGTGGTTCCGCCAAGGGAGGAAGGTGGCCGCGCCATCCACGCCAACTCCGGCAACCGCCGTGGCTCCGTCGCCGCCCACCGCGCCTGCCAAGGAAGAGCCCGCTGCTGCCCCGCTCGCGACGACATCGGCGGCCACGTCGACAAAGGCCACAGGCACCCTGCCCTCCGCAAGCAAGCCGGTCGCCAGCCAGACCCGAGTCGCCAGAGTGGTGCAGCTCGTCTGGGAGCACGACCTCAAAGAGGCCAGGCTCTCCCTCCGAAGCGGTACCCAGGTTATTTATGAAGGATCTTCGAAGGGCAGGAAGAAAGGCGGCCTCCTGCGCGGCAAAGGCTATGCCACCGCGGCTTCGCGGCCCATCACGATACCGGCGGGTGCCCGGCAGCTTTCTATCCGTGTAAGGGCGCCCGATGGCTCGCTTGACCTCAGCGACCAAGTCTCTGCCCTTGCCCCGCTGTATCCCTCAGCCACTCTCCACGTGGCTGTCAAGGACGGTCGGCTCGTGGCTGGCTGGCAGACAGCAGCGCAGCCCGCTCCTTAGCTTGGTTCCAGCCGGCCACCCCCGCATTCCCTCAGCGCCTGCCCGGCGAGTTCTGCTCCTCGCGATGAAGGTTCGTCCGCGGGCCCGCTGCGCGCCGCCTGGGCAGAATGATTATCTCGAAGGCTTCTTCTTGACCGTAACGGTGACCGGCGAACTCAGCTTGAAAGTCAGTTTGGTTTCCGGGGCAAGCCGGATCTCTTTCTTGCCGGTTGCTGCGGCCACTCCGGTCCCGCCTCCCGCGCCGACGGCGCCGCCGATTGCCGCGCCCTTTTTGCCCCCGGCGAGCGCTCCAATCAACGCTCCTGCGGCCGCGCCACCCCCGATCATCTCAATGTTGCGCTTCTTGTGCGACGCTCCCTTCATGCTCCAGGTGTCAGTTGAGACTTCGACTCTTTCTCCATCCCTGGTCGTGAAGGAAGTCAGCGCCAGCGCCAGCTCAGCAGGACGATTCAGCCGCCCGGAACTCACGACGTTCGTCACCTTGCCGGTAACCTTGCTCCCGACAGGCGCTACGTCCACCCCGCCGGCGACGAGCGCGGCGGCCAAGGTACCCTCAAATTCCGTGCCAGCAGATATCGTGCCCGTATCGATGGCGTCGAGCAAACGCATCGTCAGTTCCGTGCCTGCCGGCACCGTCACCTTTTCCGTCGCGGCTTCTGCCTTCTTCCCCTTGCCTGCCTCAGCGCCCGTCCCTTCCGGACCCTGGGTTTCCGTCGGTTGCGTGCCCGTCTGGCAGCTCATCAGGAAGGCGGCCAACAAGCAGATCCCGAACGCCATCCATCTCGCTTTCATGTGCGGCCTCCTTAAGCTCAGCGATTCTCCTTCGCTAGCGCCTCGTAAGTCTTACCTTCGCTCCGGCCGCTAGCGCACGCTCGTTCTGCGGAGATCGCGGCTCGAAGTTGGACAAGTACGACAGTAGATGATCGAGCCCAGCACGTCAACCCTTCCCTACTTTCGCCGGGCGGAAAGAAGTCGACGGGGAACGCGCGCGCGTGCTACCATTTCCTGGGCTTGAGTACTCTTCAATCAGAGGAGCGGTCAGCCACATGTCAGACTTCGGGCTCCGCGCGACGGATGCTCGCGAACCCCGCCAGGTCCGGAAGGAAGCAACGGTAACGAGCCTCTCCGTGTGCTGCGGATAACCCGAAGTCTGGCCCAATTGATTTTGGATTTTTGATTTTGCATTGCCGATTTTCCGGAACTTGATATTGGGACGTGACCAAATCTCGTCGCCCGGAATTGTTTCGAAAGCCTCGGAAGCGGGAATTTGACAGTGAATATCCCTGTTGACAGCACGTGGCGTCCCGGCGGGCAAATCCAAAATCCAAAATCGAAAATCTAAAATCCCATGTCTTATCAGGTCATCGCGCGCAAGTACCGGCCCCAAGTCTTCGACGAAGTGGTGGGCCAGCGGCTGATTACCGAGACCCTGAAAAACGCCATCCTGCAGAACCGGGTCGCGCACGGCTACATCTTCTCGGGCGCTCGCGGCGTGGGGAAGACCTCCACGGCGCGCATCCTGGCCAAGTCTTTGAACTGTCTGCAAGGGCTCACCCTCACCCCCTGCGGGGAATGTCCCTCCTGCCGCGAAATTGCGGCCGGCAATTCTCTGGACGTTTTCGAGATCGACGCCGCTTCCAACCGCGGCATCGACGAAATCCGCGAGCTGCGCGAGACGGTCCGCTATCTGCCGGCGCGCGACCGCTATAAGGTCTTCATCATCGATGAAGTGCACATGCTCACCACGGAGGCCTTCAACGCGCTGCTGAAAACCCTGGAGGAACCTCCCCCGCGCTCGCTCTTCATCCTGGCCACCACCGAGCCGCACAAGCTGCCGGCGACCATTCAGTCTCGCTGCCAGCATTTTGCTTTCCGCTTGCTGGACTACGCGGAAATCTACGCGCGGTTGGAGCAGGTGTGCGCGGCGGAGAAGATTCAAGCCGACGAAGGCGCGCTCGGCGCGCTCGCTCAGGCCGCCGAGGGGAGTCTGCGCGACGCGCTTTCCCTCCTCGACCAGGTGATCGCCGCCTGCGGCGAGCAGTTGGAGGAGAGCCGGGTGCGGCAACTGCTGGGCGTGGTGCCCGTGCGGCTGCTGCGCGAGATGACGGAAGCCATCCACGCCGCCGACGCGCGCCGCGTGCTCGAGCTGGTGAGCCAGTTGGCCGCCGAGGGTTACGAGCTCGCTCACTTCTGCGGCGAGTACACCCGCTACGTGCGCAACCTGATGGTGGCGAAAAGTTGCGGCGGGGAAAGCCCCTTGCTCCAGGTCCCCAACGACGAGCGCCAGGGCCTGCGCGAGCTCGCTGAGCTTTTCAGCCAGGAGGATCTCGCGCGCTTCTTCCAGATCCTTTTGCGCACGGAAGGCGAACTGCGCTATTCGCTGGAGCCGCGCTTTCACCTGGAAATGGGGCTACTGAAGCTGGTGCACGCCGGGAAGCTGGCTTCGCTCGAATCACTGCTCGGAGAGCTTCACAGCGCGGCGCTGGGGGAGAAGGCGAGCGTGACTCCGCGCAGCGCGGGCGCGCCGAGCCCCGCTCCACCTGCTCCGCGCAAAGCGCAGGAATCCGCGTCCTCGCAACCGCCGCCGACATCTACTGCTGCGGCGCCCGCCAGGCCCTACGCGTTGCCGGCAGAGGCCGCGCCCCCGGTCATGGAGGACAGCCGGCTGGCCTCCATCAAGGCGCTGTTGTTCGAATCGAAGAAGCTCCTCAGTTCTTGTCTGGACCACCTGTCGGGCTGGCGCTTCGAAAACGGTGAAGTCCGCTTTCTCTTTGCCAAAAACGCGTCCTTCTATGCGGAACTGGTGCGCAGCCGCGAGCAACTGGAAACCTTGCGCTCCGCGTGCACCCAGGTCTTGGGCCAGCCCGTGAAAATCTATGTTACACTCGAAGAGCAGGAAGGGCGGCCCGTGAGGGCGCGGCCTGATGCTCGCGAGCGCGCGGGACGCGACCCCGCGGTTGAGGCTTTCCAGAAAAAATTCGACTGCACCTTGGTGGATGTGAAAGACCTGAGCCAGGAGTGAGCGATGAAAAATCTGCAACAGATGCAGCAGATCCTGCGGCAAATCCAGCAGATGCAGGAGCAGTTTCAGAAGCAACTGGATGAGCTGGTGGTGGAAGCTTCGGCGGGCGGGGGCATGGTGACGGTCAGGATGAACGGCCAGAAGCAGTTGGTCGCAGTACAGATCGACCGCGAGGTGTTTGCCTCCGCCGATATGGAAATGTTGCAGAACCTGGTCATGGCCGCGGTGAACGAGGCCAACCGGAAAGTCGATGACCAATTGGCCAGCCGCGTCGGCAACCTGGCCAGCGGCCTCAACCTTCCTGGCGTGCCCTGAAGGGCGAAACTCGAAAATAGAAACTCGAAACCAGGAAGGCAGTCCGATTTTCGAATTTCGATTTTCGAATTTTGATTTTCGCTATGAAAGACTTCGCCGAGCCGCTGGCGCGCTTGATTGATGCGCTGAAGCGCTTGCCTGGGATCGGCCAGAAGTCAGCCCAACGCATCGCCTTCCATCTGGAGCGGGCCCCCCGCGAAGACGCGGAGCGCCTGGCGGCCGCCATCCTCGACGCCAAGGACAAGATCAGGCTCTGCAGCCTCTGCAACAACCTCACCGAGCAGGACCCCTGCGAGTATTGTACCGACCCGCGGCGAGACCCCGAGGTCATCTGCGTGGTGGAGACGCCTTATAACGTGCTCGCCATCGAGAAGACGCGGGAATATCACGGGCTTTACCACGTTCTGCACGGCGCGCTTTCCCCCCTCCAAGGCATCGGGCCCGACCAGTTGAAGCTGAAGAATCTGGTAGAGCGCCTGAAAGGCGGAAAAGTCAAAGAGCTGATTGTGGCCACGAACCCCAACGTCGAAGGGGAAGCAACCGCCATCTACCTCTCCACGCTCCTCAAGCCTCTGGGCCTCAAGGTGACGCGCATCGGCATGGGCGTCCCGGTGGGCTCGGAACTGGAATTCGCCGACGAGGTCACGATGCTCAAGGCGCTCGAAGGCCGGCGGGAGATTTGACCCTGGCGCGGCCAAGGGATCCCTCCTCACTTCCCACGGTGGGACAGAAAGCCATTGGCGGGTTGTTTCACTGTCCGATATAATAGATGGTCAAGCTGAGCCCGGTTTCGCGGCCGGCGTCGCAGAATCTGCTTCTTGACTTTGTCATTCTCTCCTATCCGCCCGCGCCGCGAAAGATAACGGATGCTGCGTCGTCTGCTTCCCCTCAAACCGTATTTGGTCCGTTACCGCAAGCGCTACGTGGTGGGCTTCCTGGCGCTGGTCCTGGCGCAAGCCTTGCGTGTCAATCTGCCGCTGATCATCAAGGCCGCGATTGACAGCCTCTCGCGCGGCGTGGCCTGGAACCGGCTGCTTTTCTACGCCGGGCTGCTGCTGGTGATCGCGCTGGCGATGGCGGTCTTTCAGTTCTGGATGCGCTGGATTTTGATCGGCATCTCGCGCGATGTGGAATACGACCTGCGCAACGGCTTGTTTCTCCACCTGATGCGTCTCTCCCCGCGGTATTACACCCAGACCCTCACCGGCGACCTGATGTCGAAGCTCACCAATGACCTGAACGCGGTCCGGAACCTGGTGGGCCCGGGAATCATGTATTCCGCGTCCACGCTGGTGGTGGGCCTGGCCACGGTCGGCGTGATGCTGCATCTCGACTGGCGGCTGACTTTGTTGGTGTTGGCGCCCATGCCGTTGGTTTCCGTCGTTGTCAAGGTTTTCGGCCAGAGGATTCACGACCGCTTCGAGAGCATCCAGGAGATGTATTCGGTGATGACCGAAAAGGTCCGCGAAAACCTCTCCGGCGTCCGCGTGATTCGCGCCTTTGGCCAGGAAGAAGCGGAGCTGCGCCAATTCGATGGGATGAACCGCGCCTTCGTGGAAAAGAACCGGCAGTTGATCTGGATTACCAGCTTGATGTGGCCGGGCCTGGCGCTGCTGTTTGCGATCGCCTTCATGCTCATCATGGTGGTGGGCGGGAGGCATGTGCTCTCCGGCCTGATTTCGGTCGGCACCTTTGCGGCCTTCAACGTCTACCTGCTCTATCTGATCTGGCCGATCATCGCTCTAGGCTGGGTGGTGAACCTGCTCCAGCGCGGGGTGGCCTCGCTGGGGCGGCTGAACTCCATCTTCCTCGCCCGGCCCGAAATCGATGACCGGGACGTGCCCGCGCAGCCGCTTACCTCTCTCCGGGGCGAAATCGAATTTCGCAACCTCACGTTCAGCTACAACGGCCGGCCGGTCCTCAAGAACATCAACCTGCGGATTCCGGC
>JALHUF010000205.1 GCA_022866195.1 Terriglobia bacterium | reverse complement strand
GAAGCGGTTCTCAATCTCGCCCTGTCCGTCAAGCCCGTCGATCGCGCGGCCATCGTTCGTAAGATCTACTTCCAGGACATTCGGGTGAACGGAGTACCGGTCCGCGTCGAGACGTTCGAGCGGGAATTCAAGCTCTCCAAGAAGGAGGCCGTAGACCTCCCCGCCCCTCTGAAGTGTGCCTTTGTCTTTTCCGACCTGGAATCGGTCAGCCCGATCAAGGAGATAGTAAACCAGGACAAGATTCGCATCACGGGCCAGACCTTCATTGAGGTCAAGCTGAACGTGCTGGAAAAGCTGGCGCTGCGCACGAAACGGCTGATCCTCCCGGTGGGCTTGAACGAGGAAGTCCCCCTCCAGATGTTTTCCGGCAATCCCCTGCTCCAGATGGCGGCGAACCGGATTCTCGACACTCTCGCCGACCCTTCCAGCATCGCGGCCCTCAACCTTGCCAAGGAGCGCTTGGCGAAAGTCAGTCAAGACCGCACCTTAGTGTCCAGCGGCCGGGCATCGCTTTACCTGCTCTACTGTGAATACACCTTACGCGACCCCAAAACGGGGGCCGCGGAGAAGTTCAGCCAATCGGGCACGGGTTGGGTGGCTAGCGCCGAGGGAAAGCTGCTGACGGCAAAACGCGTCATCGAGCCGTGGAAGTTTGATCCGCAGATCGCATTTCTTATGCAGCGCGGCAAACTCAAGGTGGAATCGAAAAGCGTTCGCCTTGCGGCATGGCCTGCCGGCGCGTCGGTCCTCGCTCCCGACGGGCACCCGGATCTCCAGGCCGCTCTGCGGACGGATAACCAGACCCTGCGGGTCGTCAAGACCGCCGCCGACCGGATGGAGAAGCAGGACTACGAGGATCCTGATTCAGGAGAGAAGGCAACGCTGAGTTTGCACGCGCCCGGAGAAAACGATGTGGCTGTGCTGCAATTGGCGGCGAGTAATCTGCAACCCTTGGCGTTCGCCGAGCCGGCCGGTCCAATTGGGCCGGAGGCCAAGACGGCGCTATTCGGTTTCCCCTTTGGCATGAGCCAGTCCCAGGCTGAGCCCAAGCCCCTTTGGGTTAAAGCGGCCCCGGAAGGCGCCTTGCTTAAACTGGAACGCGCCTTGAATCCCGGCGAGTCGGGGGCCCCGTTGCTGAGCCCCGAAGGTAAGGTATTGGCGCTGTGCGGCGGTCTAACCGAGTGCATCCCCATAGAAATGGCCCGCAAGCTGATCCAGTGATGAATTCGCCCCCTTATCCTCGAGCCACTGCGTTGCTCATTGTCCTGGCAGCGAGTTTGTTGCCAGGGTCTTCTGCGCGTGGCACTCAGCAGAAGGAACCTGCCGCAGCCCTGCGCGAGACTCTCGCGCGGGCGGGTGTCTTCTTTCGCGCCGACGCTCCTCTCCTCCTGCGCAACCGCGAAGATTCCTATCTCCCTATCTATCTGGAAATCATCAACGGCGTAGAGAAGACAGGTAAAAGCGCCGTCTCGACCGTGACCCAATACCTTACGCGCGAACCGTTGAAGCTGGAGGGGGTCAACATATTTGCCAAGCCCGTGGGCGCGCGGCATCAGTTCGTAGCTGAACCCTTGCGCTTAGGGCAGAGCGAGGATTTCTCCTTCGATGCGCGGACGCAGGGCCAGCCCTTCGTGATCGCCGATCGGATGAAGAAGACCCTGGAGATTCCTCTCGAGCTGCTGCAAACTTACTTGAGTGCCCATTACCTCGGCGGACCTTTTGCGGTGGTGGATCTGTGGGTGGCCTTCCGCGTGGCTGGCTGGCCTAGCCAGAATACCTATTTGCGCGTGCGGCTCAATCCCCCGCCACTTCCGCAGATTGCCAACTGGTATCGCGGCGACCCGCACTACCATTCCACTTTTTCCGACAATCCCGCCGAACGGGGCTACCCGCTCAACGTCATCAAGCAGGCTGCTCTTCACGCCGACCTGAACTGGGTAGTGCTGGCTGATCACTCCACGGACCTCACTCCAGAGCGGTACGCGCGGGCACTGCAAGAGGTCGCGAAGCACCGCGACGGACGCTTTCTGTTCATCCGGGGCGAGGAGCTCACGGTCGCCTCGGCCAAGGAAACCCTGCTCACCACGCTGCATATGGTCGCGCTGCCCTCGCCGGACGATCCCGACCGAGGATTTGCCGGCTCAGGCTCCGGTTCCGACGCCGTCATCATGACCGGCGACGGCACCGTGACTTCACCTGCTCTCCCGCTCAAGGAGGCCCTGCGGAGAATTGCGGCGGCGGCAGGATTCGCCTACGCCGCCCATCCTTTCGATCCCGTCAGCCCGATTCTGCGCGGCGGAGCTTGGGATCTGGATCTTGACTTTGCGGCCCCCGGAGGAAAGAAACTGCAAGAAGGGCTAGTCGGGTTGCAGCTTTGGAACCGCGCCACAACGGCCACGGCGGACGATGCCCGCGACCCCTTCTGCCTCCGGCGGGATGCTGACCCCAGTGCTTGTTTTCAGCCCGACAAGGACGCCGACCATTACACGCGCCTGGAGAAAGGCATCGAGGTCGGCTGGCGTCCCCTGCTCCTCAGGGGTCTCGCGGGCGAGGCAAAGGCAGGACCATCCCCGCTCTTCAAAGTATTTCTGGCCGCTGGCTCTGACGCCCACGGAGACTTCAACTACGAAGCCACCATGGATGCCGTGGATTTCCTTTCCAAACCGTCGCGCGGAGTTACTGGCTATGCCGAGAACAACGCCCTGGGGAAGCTGGCCACCGTCGTCTACTGCCCGGCCGGGATGGGCCCGCGCGGCGAGAATGTTCTCCGAGCCCTCCTCCGGGGTGAGAGCGTAGTAAGCAATGGCCCGCTGCTGGTGGCAGGATTCGACCGAGATTCCGATGGGAGCCTGGACGATCCATCAGATGTCCGGATTGGACAGGATATCTCCTCCCCACCGAAGGAGTTCCCTCCCTT
>JALHUF010000204.1 GCA_022866195.1 Terriglobia bacterium | reverse complement strand
CTTCGGTTCCGCGGCGCGAATGGCTGAGAAGATCCAGCGAAGGTAATAACTGGACGGCGGAAAGGGCCAGCATCAGACCACCGACCAAGGCGAAGCTTGCGACCAGGCGTACGTTCGCTGCGGCCAGTGGCCGCCGCATGCTCCCGGCGCGAAAGAACGCGTAGGCAAGTGAAAGCCCGAAGGTGGCCATCAAGGTGAAGGGTTCGGCGGCGAGGAACTGGAGGGCGAAAACCAAGGTGAGGAGAATCCAGGGACGTCGGGAGCGACCTTCGAGCGCGCTGTCGGTCAGGAGCAAGGCCCAGGGAATCCAGGCCGCGGCCGCCACGTGGTTATAAAAGTTGGCCAAAGAGAGGACTGGGCCGCTGAAGGCGAAAACGGCGGCTGCGAGGAAGGCTGCCCAACGGCTCTCGGCCCAGCGCCGCGCCAGCAAGTATGTTCCCACCGCGGCCAACGCGAAATGCAGGATGTAATGCAGTTGGTAGGCGAAATCGAGAGGAAGCAGAACCAGGAGAAGCGTGGAAGGGTAGAAGAACAAGAAGTTCGGGTTCGCCAGAACCGGCTCGCCATAATTCAAATAGGGGTTCCAGTAGGGCAGATGCCCTTGCCGGCAGATCTCATGGATGAAGCCCGCATGCGGGTAGCTGTAACTGAACACGTCCCGATAGAAGAACATCGCGGAGGTAAAGAGCACCTTCGAGAACAGGGCGACCAGGCTGGCGACGAGAAGAGTTAGAAGCGCGAGGTCGGCACGGTCAAGCGAGCGGCGAGTTGTAGCAGGGCCTTCAGGTTGCATGGAGGAAACGGGTCAATCGTCCGGGCATTGACTCACCCCGGGAGTTGATACCCTGAGGCCGGGGGCCGAGGCAACACCGCGGACAAGGCGTAGAACGCCACCGCCACCAGCATCAGGTATTGGAACCCCAGCAGCATGGAGCTGTATTCCGCCAGCCCACCCAGCATGGCCCCCGCAGTGTTAGCCCCAAAGTCACGGTCGGGCTCGGCACTTTGACCGAACGATACAGCAAAGATCACCCCGGCAAAAAGGATCGGGGTGAAGACCAGGGCACAGGATGCTGTCACCTGTAAGGCGCGGTTCATGCCCAGGAAGAACTCAAGTGGAACCAGAACGTTGAGTCCCAAGGCTACCAGCAGGCCGACGTAGTAAATCCCCAGGCGTCTGGGCCGGAATCTCAGGACGAAGAGGTTGGCCGCCAGAATCATCGCCAGGACGGCAAAGAACACCAGCGAGTTGACCATCCAGGTGCTGCCGAAAAGCAGGGCCATGTGAACAACCGCTTTGGTCTCTACCAGCATAAATCCCGCGCCTAAGAAGAACATTCGCGGATCGAAACGGAAGCGGCCATTTCCGCCGGGCCGTCTGGGGAGGAACAGGAAGAGCAGCAGCAGCGCCAGTCCGCCCATGATGCCCATGCCACGCAAGCTGTGGAGGGGAATCATCGGCCGGCGCAAGTACAAGAAGGGCCAATCGTCACTGGCCCTCCGGAGGTTCTCGGCTTGGCCGATCTTTGCCAACTCGAACCGCTGCCAATGGACCTGCTCCTCCGGCCCGGGGTGTTGCTGGAAACCATTGGACGAGGCAGGGCCAGGTGCCACGCCGTCGCGCAGCCAGTACTCGGGCTGTCGGGCGAAGGCTCGCCGCAGGCGGTCGGTGTCGCCCGCGATAAGCACTGTGAACCCTCCACTCGATTGGGGCTCCACAACCTTCCGCGCGGGAAGAGTCAGCACCAGCGGCTCGCTGCCAAATGTTTCCGTCAGTCCTTTAAAGAGGCGGGCCACAATCCAACCCTGACGAAAGTAGTTGTAGACGACGAACTGCCCTCCGGGCCGCAGGCAACGGCGAATGTCGGCGAAAGCTTGCTGCGTGAACAGGTAGCTCTCCAGGCGGATGTTGCTATAACTGCTGTGCAGCACCAACGAGTCGAGCAGCGCGTAGACAATCAGGTCATATTGCTGGTGGGTCGAACGCAGGAAGTTGCGACCATCATCCAGGTGCATACTTACCCGCCCATCCTGGTAAGGATGGTCTGGATGGTGAATCCGGCCCAGGCGGAGAATGACGGGGTCTATTTCCACCGCGTCAATGTGCCGGGCGTCCCACTGCAACGCCCGGCTCACGTCATTGCCACTGCCAGCCCCGATGATGAGGACGTCTTCAAAGGCCCGGCCGCCGGCATCTCGATTCAGAATATGAGGCAAGGTGTAAGCGTAAGAAGGTGAAGCATCGTTGCCGCGAGAGACCATGTCCTGGTGACTGATCAAGTTCACCGCGATGGAACGACGCAGGCGGTCGTAGTCGATCCGGTAGTAGGGTGACCATAGGTGTGCAACAGGTTTGGATGGGGACTTATGCAGCCCAGAGGTGACGAATGCTAAGCCCAGAACCGCGAGCAGGGGCACAGACAAAGTGAGGCGCAAAGGCCAGCGGAGGAAGGTGCCATGTGCCGCGCGGCGGGTCCACAGGAAATACCCCAGTCCGATAGCGATCAGCGTGAACCACCAGAAAGGCGTAACTTCCCACCAGGAGCAGGCGGCGAACAACACGATGCCGACTAGACTGCCCAGGATATTCAAGCTGTAAGCAGAGATCCGGTTGGGCACACGCGTGAACGCTCGCCCCAGTTCCTGCCCCGGACCGACCATCGCGAGAGCAATTGCCAGAAAAAAGACCCCTCCCAGTGCTTCAACCGGGATGAAGAAACCCGCGGGATCCGGGGTGATGTATTCCGTGCCGAAATAAACCAACTGGGGCGAGGCTTGGTTCTCCACGGCGACAATCTTCTGCACGCTCCCCCGCAAGTGTTCGACCAACTGTGCCCCGTCCATGGCGAGGGCGAGAATTGCCGGCGTCCAATTGAGGAAGTTCCAGCGCCGGCTGGAGGCCAGGCAGCCCACTGACATTCCCAGGAAACAGGCCAGGAGCACGGTGTTCGTGAAGAAGGTCAGGAAGATAACGTGGGCCGCAAACCAGCGGATGCAGGCTAGCTCGAGGAAGAGAATGATCAAGCTAATGAGAAACAGCTCAGCCCCGGCGCGCACGGGCGAAACATTCTCTGGCGCTGGGTTGACGACTCGTGGGGTTTCATTCTTCATTCGATTCTGCGGGTGGTGTGGCGCGCCCTCTCGAGCAGAAGGAAAACCAAGAGCCACCGGATATTTGTTGACGGCAGTGTGGGCCGCAACCGCAACTATCGCATCCCGACGTGCAAAAGACAACCCTGGCAGCCTCCCCATTTCCACACGGACGGTCGAACAGCTTATCACCATGCGCCGCGGGTGAGAGCCGCAGGCAACTGCGCTGCGCACTCAATGGCAGGGAAGGCTTCTGAGCAGTTCCTGCTCTGACGGCAAGATCCGGTGTGTGACCTGGGAAGTGTCCGGTCCGAAGACGGCCTGCGCCATTCCTATTCGAGGCTCGCCGGGGGAGGAACTAAACTCCCGGCCGGAATCCAAGGCCACGGCGCGCAGGAAGGACTTCCCCGGCCGGTCAAGCGCGAGGAGATATTCGGGCTGATCAGTATGATTGGAAGAGTCCACCCCACTCGGTTTGGAGAATTTTCTTGACCCTCCCGCGTCCAATCAGGGGATACCAGAAAACGTCATGATAAAGGAAGGAGGCCGCATAGGACCACGGAACCAGTGCCGTGCGCAGCAGCAATTTCTCCAGCGGCTTGAGCGCGCCCCAGTAG
>JALHUF010000203.1 GCA_022866195.1 Terriglobia bacterium | reverse complement strand
GGAACGTTGCTGACCTATCGTGCTCACGTCGCCTCCGAAGACTTTTACGGCGCTCCGGGCGAGCAGGATTTGACCGCGCACGTCAACTTCAGTGCCTTGATCGACGCTGGAAAGGAAGCGGGGCTGGACTGCACCGGGTTCACCACCCAGGAGCGGTTCCTCATGGCGCTGGGGGAAAAAAACGAGTTTGGCGACCTCTACGACCCGGGGCAGACGGAACCGGAAAAGCTCCAAGCGCGACTGAAACTCAAGCGGCTCATCCACCCCGAAGGGATGGGCACTGTTTTCAAGGTCCTGATTCAGCACCGTGGGGTCACCGCGCCGCAACTTACGGGTCTGAAGTTCCAAAGACAGTGACAAGGAAGAAGCCAGAAGTCAGGAGGCAGAAGTCACAAGGAAGGATGGAGAGGGGCGGACGATAAGGGACGATCTCAGGGAGTCGGCGGGTGGTCGAGGCGCGATTCCAGAGCGCCCGCGAGTATCTGTGGTTCCGACTCGTGACTCCCGACTTCTGACTGCTGACTTCCTTCTTGTCACTGGTCAGTCGCCACTCGTCACTGTTCTTAGCTGGCCTGGCGGGGTTCCTCGCTGTAGGCCTTCTGGGTGTAGCGGTTGGCCTCGTCCAGGGCGCCCTGCGTATTGTCGTTGGTCTGCAAGGCCCGCTGGTACTCGTTGAGGGCGCGGTCGCGCTGGCCGGTGGCGTCGAAGATCTTACCCAGGGTGAGGTGCGCCCACACCTCGACCCACTTGGGTTGCAGGTCGCCATTCAGCGCCGCGCGCATTTCCTCCATGGCGGCGGTGTAGTTGCGGAGTTTGAAGAGGATCTCGCCGATCCGGTAGTGGGCCAGCGAGCTGTTCTTGTTCACGTCCAGGACGCTCTGGTACTGCTTGATGGCCTCCAGGTAAGCCTGCTGTTGGACGAGCTGGTCACCCCGCGCCAGTTCGACGGCGATCTTGATACTTTCGTCGTATTTCAAGATGCGGCTGGCCGGGTCCACAACCACGCGCAAGGGGCGCGTCGGCGTGTTCACAGTGAAGTCCGCGGCGGTGCCGACCATCTCCACGCGCTCGTTGACCGGCTTTCGCCCTTCCGAAATTACGCGGATTTCCACTGGCATGCGGAAGATATCGAGGTCTTGCTGCACCTTCCCCACCACCGGGTAGCCTTTTTCCGTCCGATAGACGGCCCAGCTCCGCTTGAATTGGGGCACGCCCGTGGAGCTGACCCACTGGGCGAAGAAATAAGTCAGCGGCTGGTTGCTGACCTTCTCTGCCAGCTTCTCAAACTCATCGGTGGAAATGGGTTTCCCGGCGTAGTCTCTGGCCATGGCTTGCAGGGTCTTCAAGAACGCGTCATCGCCCAGCACCCAGCGCAGCATGTGAAACACCATGGCGCCCTTTTGGAGAACCACGGCCTGGTATTCCGGCGTGTTTTCATGCAATCGGCTGGCCTGGGCGATGGGCGCGGCATCCTCATGGGTGAGCGCGCCGATTTGAATATCGCGCATGCGGTCTTCGAAGGCGGCTTGGCCGGCGGCCTCCTCAATGTACAGGGCCTCGGAGTAGGTGGCCAGGCCTTCGTCGAGGAACGCGTCATCGGGCGAAGCGGGGCTGACCAGGCAGCGCCACCATTGGTGAGAGATCTCGCGCGCAAGCAGACGATAGTTAACCTGGGTCGAGAAGCCGCGCGAGGCCAG
>JALHUF010000202.1 GCA_022866195.1 Terriglobia bacterium | reverse complement strand
CGGATGACGCGCTGGTGCTGGTGGCGCGTTACCTGGGACATGAGCCGTGAAAGCAGCTCTAAGCGAGTTGGCGGAGCAATACGAGCTGGCGCTGGAAGATTACCTGGCGAGCGCTGGGGAGGCGGCGCTGGAGGGCGCCTATCGAGTGGGACGGCGAGCCCTCGCGGATGCCCTGGGCGTCATGGAGTTAGCCGCGATTCACCGCGAGGCGCTGGGGAGAGTCTTGCGTGATTGCCGAACGGCCGAAGAGTGCGCGCGGGTGGCCGCAGTGGCCACGGGGTTTTTCGCGGAAAGCTTGGCGCCCTATGAGATGGCCTTGCGGGGCTTCCGAGAGTCAAGCGAGCAACTGCATCTCGCGAACGAGGCGCTGGAGCAACGCCGCAGCGATCTGGCTGCCGCCAACAAAGAGCTGGAGGCGTTCACTTATTCCGTCTCCCACGACCTGCGCGCCCCGCTGCGGCATATCGATGGGTTCTCGAAGCTCCTGTTGGATGAGTACAGCGAGGATTTGCCTGAGCAGGCGCGACACTACTTGACCCGCATCCGCGAGGGTGCCCTCCGGATGGGCCAACTGGTGGATGATTTGCTCAACCTTTCCCGGGTGGGCCGGCAGGAACTGCGTTGCCAGATCGTCGGCTTGGACTCGCTGCTGGAGGAAGCGCGGCGCGATCTGAAGCCGGAGATGGAGGGTCGCCAGATCGACTGGAAGATCGGACCGCTCCCCTTCGTGGAATGCGACCCGGCCCTGATGAAGCAGGTCTTTGCCAACCTCCTTTCGAACGCCCTCAAATTCACCCGGCCGCGGGAACGAGCCGTGATGGAGGTCGGCACGATGACCCGCGACGGTCAGCCTGTCGTCTTTGTCCGCGACAACGGGGTCGGCTTCAGCATGAAATATGCCGATAAACTGTTTGGGATTTTTCAGCGCCTGCACCGCTCGGAGGACTTCGAGGGGACCGGTGTGGGGCTGGCCACGGTCCAGCGCATCATCCACAAGCACGGCGGCCAGGTCTGGGCCGAAGCCGAACTAAACCAGGGCGCCACCTTCTACTTCAGCTTGGGTGCGCCGACAAGCAGAGCGACGGAGAACACTGGATGAGGAGCAAAGGCGCGATGGCAGTAGATATGGTTGAAATCCTATTGGTCGAAGACAACCCGGCAGACGTGGAGTTAACCCTGCATACCCTCCGGCAAGGGAAGTTGGCCAACTGGATTCAGGTAGTGCGTGATGGCGAGGAGGCCTTGGACTTCTTGTTTTGCCGGGGCCTCTACGAAGGGCGCGCCTTCGACTCTCCTCCGCGCGTGGTGCTGCTGGATTTGAAACTGCCGAAGGTGGACGGCCTGGAAGTTCTGCGCCAAATCAAGAGCGACCCGCGTACCAAGGCCATTCCCGTAGTTATCCTCACTGCCTCACGAGAAGAGAACGACATGGTCAACGGGTACCACCTGGGAGTCAACGGTTACATTCAGAAGCCGGTGGACTTCGACAAGTTCCGCGAGACGGTGAAGCAGTTAGGGCTGTACTGGCTGGTGGTGAACGAGCCGCCGCCAGCCAACGCCTTCCGATTTTGACAGCGCGGGGGAATGATGACGACGACCAGTGCCGACAGTCCCGTCCCTGCCCGTCAGCCCCTGCGGGTTTTGATCCTGGAGGACGATCCCCAGGACGCGGAACTCATGGCGGCAACGCTCAGGCGGGCAGGCTATTCCCTGAGTCTGGAGGTGACGGATTCGCGCGAGCAATTCCAGCAGCAATTGAAGCAGGCCGATTACGACGTCATCCTCGCCGACTATAACCTGGGAGGCTGGAACGCCACGGATGCTTTGCGCATCCTCCGGGAGTCAGGGAAGGATGTTCCGTGCGTGGTCGTCACCGGCAGTCTAGGGGATGAAGCGGCGGTGGAGTGTATCAAGCAGGGGGCCGCTGACTACGTGCTGAAGGATCGTCTGCATCGCCTACCGGTGGCCGTGGACCACGCGCTGCGCGACAAGGTGCAGCGCCAGGAAGCAGCCCGACTGCAAGAACAGATCCGACGCGCCAAAAAGGACTGGGAACAGACCGTGGACACCGTGCCGGATCCCGTACTGGTTCTGGACGAGCAGTTCCGCATCAAGCGCGCCAACCGCGCCACCGCTCGTGTCTTGGGCCTGGAATTCTCCCAGCTTATCGGCCAGCCTTGCTACCAGGTGGTCCATGGCCGGGCCGAACCCATGCCCGAGTGTCCTTTCCAGCGCATGCTGTTGACCGGCAAAGAGCACCGGTGCGACATCGAAGAGCCACGGTTGGGGAAGGTTTTCGACGCGACGGCTACTCCACTGTACAATTCCGGCAGCGCCGTGCTCGGCTGCGTCGAGGTGCTAAGGGACATCACCGAGCGCAAGCGGGCGGAGGAACAGCTCCGGCAGTCCCAGAAGATGGAGGCGATCGGACAACTGGCGGGGGGCGTGGCGCACGACTTTAACAACCTGCTGATGGCCATTATCGGCTATAGCGAACTCCTGCTGGCCCGACTGCGCGAAGGCGCCCGCCTGCGCCGGCACGTGCAGGAGATCAAAAAGGCCGGGGAGCGTGCCGCCGCGCTGACTCGGCAACTCCTGGCCTTCAGCCGACGCCAGGTGCTAGTCCCCCAAGTATTGGACTTGAATTCCGTCGTCAGCAACATGCAGAAGATGCTGCGGCGAATGATCGACGAGGACATCGACCTGCTCACGTTCCCGGCGTCGGATCTGGGGCAGGTCAGGGCCGATCCGGGACAGGTGGAACAGGTCATCATGAATCTGGCGGTGAACGCGCGCGACGCCATGCCCGAAGGCGGCAACCTCACCCTCGAGACCACCAATGTCGCCCTGGATGAGTCCTACACCCGTAACCACATTGACGTCCTGCCGGGCCGCTACGTGATGCTGGCCGTGCGCGACACCGGCTCCGGCATGGATGCGGAGACGCTGTCTCACATCTTCGAGCCTTTCTTTACGACCAAGGAGGAGGGGAAAGGTACAGGCTTGGGACTGGCCACCGTGTACGGGATTGCCAAACAGAGTGGCGGCCACATCGAGGTTTCCAGCGAGCCCGGACAGGGCACGACGTTCAGGGTCTATCTCCCCCGCATCGAGGCCGCCTACGAGCCGGCCGCGCGGGGCGCCCCGGCGGAGGAAATGCCTCGAGGGACCGAGACTGTCCTCCTGGTCGAAGATGATGTGGTGGTCTGCGAGTTGCTGCGCGAGATGCTGCAGGGCAGCGGCTACACAGTGCTGGAAGCAGGTGGAGCGCGCCAGGCACTGAGGATGGGTGAGGGTTACGCGCCACGGCCGATTCACTTGCTGTTGGCCGACGTGGTAATGCCCGAGATGAGCGGTCCGCAGCTCGCCGACCATCTGGCACGCGTGTATCCGACGATGAAGGTGCTCTACATATCAGGCTACACGGACGCGGCGGTCGCGCGCCACGGCAAGCTGAGCACGAAAGCGCCGTACCTGCAGAAGCCCTTTGCGCCCGAGGTCCTGGCGCGCAAGGTGCGTGAAGTCCTGGACGCCGTGCCCGTGGAACAGAGATGATTCCCTCAACCTCCTGTGTCTTTCCCCCTGCCTGAGTCAGGATCGAGGATTTCGCACCTCGGGAGAGCCGCCTCAAATTTCACCCCTCGCGCTGGCGTGGAATGAGTACCCTGGGTATCGCAGCAGCCAATAACCAAGGCCGCGCCTGCTAGCCAGTGGGGCATTGAGCAATTCCTTATGGCCAGGCGCGAAGCGGCGATTAAACAGCGCCGCGTGGGGCCGCCGGAGAATTGACATCCCAGCGACTCCAACCTAGTATGGCGCTGGCAGCTCCCGGGATGGCGGGCAATCGGCCGCTCCCGGCTGCGAGGGCGAGCGAAGAGGCTGATGGCACGCAAGGGTCCTCCCAAAGCGAAACGCCAGGGCGAGCAGGCAGAATCCTTCTCCGGCTTGCTCGACGTGATGTGCTCGCTCGCCGCGGAGCGCGACCTGGATCTGTTGCTGCAAGGGATCATGCACAAGGCCTCGGTTCTGATGGATGCGGACCGCTCCACGCTTTACCTGGTGGATGAAGGAAAGCAGCAGATTTGGTCGAAGGTGGCGGAAGGCGCGGCGCTGAGCGAGATTCGCGTCCCCTTGGGCACCGGCATCGCCGGCCACGTGGCCCAGACCGGCGAGACGGTGAACATCCCTGATGCCTACCGGGATCCGCGCTTCAATCCCGATGTAGATCGCAAGACCGGATACCACACCCGCACCATCCTCTGCATGCCCATGAAGAGTAAGGAAGGCAAGATTCTAGGAGTCCTGCAAGTGCTGAACAAGCGGCAGGGCGTCTTCACCCGCGCGGATGAGGAACTGCTTGCAGCCTTTGCGAGCGGGGCGGCGGTGACGGTGCAGAACGCGATGCTGAATGAGGAAATCCGCAAGCGCATGCAGACTTCGGAGATCCTCCTGAACGTCATGCGCGCGGTTTCCTCGGAACTGGAGATTGATCAGCTCCTGCAAAAGATCGTCAGCAAAACCTCCGAAGTGATGAACGCGGACCGCTGCACGCTTTTCCTGGTGGATCGCGTCACGGGCGGCTTGTGGTCGAAGGTGGCCCAGGGACCCAACTTGAGCGAGATCCGGGTGCCGCG
>JALHUF010000201.1 GCA_022866195.1 Terriglobia bacterium | reverse complement strand
CCCTCGTCCGGCTTGCGCTCGTCGGGCTGGATCGAGGCGTCGTAGAAGCGGAATTCCTCGAAGTCGGTGAGGATGACGAAGAAGACTTGCTTGGTGTTCCAGGCGTAGCTTTTAGCCTGCAGGATGCGGCGGGCGGCGTCGAGCGGCTCGGAGGGGGCTTTGGCCTCCACGAAGAATCTGGTCTGCCCACCAATGCGGAACGTGTAGTCCGGGCGAAGCCCCTCCTCGGCTCGCTCGACAATTACCTCGCGCTCCTGGTGCGCGAGGCCCGCTTCGTTTTCCACGTCCCAGCCTAGGGCTTTGAAGAAAGGCGTGATGAAGTCGATGCGCGCCTGGGCCTCGGAGTAGTCCTTGGAAAGGTAGTGCGCCTTGTCGGCCTCAAATTTCTTGATTAGCTTGTTGAGGCTTTGAGAGAACGTCTCGACCAAAGCAGGCAATGTCAGACTCCCGGTACAAAGAATCTAACTTACATGAAGTTTAACTGGAAGTCGGGAAGGATTCAAGTTTCGGCGCAGCGTCAGTTCGAGGGCCCTGCCAGGAACGCCGGGATTCCGCCGTGCGCCTGGGTGCGGACTTTCGCAAATAGTCTGCATATTTCTCACAAATTGTGCACGGTCACACAGGAACTTACCGACGCGCGATTTTTCTCTTGCTTTTTCGCTTTTTATTCGCCTATGATAGACTCTCACTTAGGTCTTCGCTCCATTGGCCCTTTTTGAGCAGAACGAGCTATTACGGAATTGAGGGTGCCAGGCGGCAGGAAGACCTAGCGGGTCATTGATTCATCGGGTCATTGGGAGATTGCACGCTGAGCGCGGCTCGCTCATTCCAAGGGAGAGAGGCCTATGGCGCTGACGCGTCGGCAGAAGCAGGTTCTGGATTTCCTGGTGGGCTTCATCAATCGGAATGGTTATTCGCCCAGCTTTGAGGAGATTGGCGAGTCACTCGATCTTTCCTCTCTGGCCACGGTGCACAAGCATCTCGAGACGCTGGAGAGGAAGGGCTTCATTCGCCGCGGTTACAACCAGAGCCGATCGATTGAGGTTGTGGCGGTGCCGGGCTCGGTGCCGTTTGCCAAGACGGCCATTCGACCTTTCGGGCGGGCGAAGTTTGCCGGAGGAAGGACGGCCGCTAATGCCATGGAAGTTGAGCCGCTGCCGCCCGCTCTGCTGGGCAGTCTGGAATTTCCGCTCCTGGGGAGAATCGCCGCCGGGCAGCCGGTCGAGGCCATTCCGCATCCCGAGACCTTCTCCCTGGGCGACTTCACGAGCGGCAAGAGCAACATCTATGTGCTGCGGGTCAAGGGCGATTCCATGATCGACGACCACATCTGCAACGGCGACTACATCCTGGTCGAAGGCACAGACACGGCCGAAAACGGAGAGATTGTGGTGGCTCTGACGGCAGGCACCGACGCCACCCTCAAGCGTCTTTTCCGTGAGCCCAAGGGTCGCGTGCGGTTGCAGCCGGCCAACGCCCAGATGGACCCCATCATCTTGCCGGCGCGCGAGGTGAAGATTCAGGGACGGGTCATCGGGGTCTTGAGGAAGTATTGACGGAATGCAGAATGCAGAAGGCAGAATGCAGAATGCAGAAGGCAGAAGGCAGAAGGCAGAGGGCAGAAGGCAGAAGGCAGAAGGCAGAAGGCAGAAATCCCTCTTCGCTGAGAGTCTGACTGGGGGGGAACAGGCCCCACAAGCATGAACCTACGGCGTGCAGTGCGCAGTTTCTTTGCCGCGAGTTTAGCGCTGGCGGCCTCTTTGATGGTGATCCCCGCAACTGGGGAAGAAAT
>JALHUF010000017.1 GCA_022866195.1 Terriglobia bacterium | reverse complement strand
TGACAGGGGCCATCTTTTGGGAGACGCGGCCGGCGACGATCATCAGATCGGCCTGGCGTGGCGAGCTGCGAAAGACCTCCGCGCCAAAGCGCGCGATGTCAAAGCGCGCGGCGCTCATCGACATCATCTCGATGGCGCAGCAGGCCAAGCCGAAGCTGAAAGGCCAGAGCGAGGATTTGCGCGCCCAGTTCACCGCCTGGTCCAGCTTGGTGAAGATCAGGCCTTCGAAACCCGCTGACTCGCTCGCTTGCATCTTGATCAGCCCTTCCGAGCAAGATTATCCCACGCGAGGGAATGTCGTTCAACAAGGAATGCGGTTGTGTGCGCCACCAGCGAAAAGCCGCAGCGTTGAACAGCGAACGCTGCGCTACCTCGCCGCCCGCTTGTGGACTTCCACCGCGGCCTCGTTTGTGGCCTTCACGGTGTTCACGAATTCTTCGTAGGGCTTGTCCTTGATATCCACCAGACCGTAATTCGAATCCTCGCCGTCGAATCGTCCTTCCTTCGGTTCATCGCACCATTCAAACCAGTGGTAGCCGACAGCCTCAGGGACGCTCAGGAGCCAGTTGACGTAATCAGTGTAAGCCTTGGCGCGAGCGCGCTGATTGGGGACCTTGGGCCCGGCGCCCCGGGTGTTGGGCAAGCCCGCGTCCTCGGCACGAAAGGCAAACTCACCAATCAGCAACGGCCGGCCCGTCACCTGGGCCACCTGTTGGACGGTGCGGCGCGGATCGAATTCGTACACATTGATGGAAACGATGTCGCACACCTTCGCGCCGCGCAGTACCGCATCCGGCACGCGTCCGGCAAAGCGCGCGCCCAGGAAGAGATGGTTGGGATCGGCACTCTTGATCGCTCGGGCGCAGATTTCGAAATAGCGCGCGGCTACCTGCTCGAGAAAAGCCTCGACATCGGCTTTGAAGGCCTCGTTTTCGGCGAGCGGCGCGGCGCTGGCGAAGTCCTTGACTTTGATTCTCCAGGCGCTGTTAAGCTTGGCCACGTCGCCGCCGTAACGTTCGCGCAGAAACTCGATGGCCCGGGTTCGGCCCGCCGCGCCCTCGGGCAGCTTCAGGTACATCTCGAGCATCGATTCTTTGCCGCGCCAGTCACGCCCCCACCGCAACTCATTGTCGCTGAAGTAGCCAAGCAGGGCGTGGTCGCCGGCGCGCGGCGCGCAGAATTCCTGCGCGATATCCTGGGCGGTCTTCTCAGACCGGGGATCGTAAACATCGACAGGTTTGCCGTGCCACCAATCGGCGCCGGAGCGCGCGGCGATGTTGAGGATGGCCGTGTACGCCACCCCGTGGGTCCACAACTCGGCATCCGACCAAGCCCCTATGCTGTTGAACCCCCACAGACGCAGGCGCGCCAGCGTCATCAGTTCCCAGGCGTTGCGGTCAGGATAGATCTTCGCCACCGCTTCGCGGTAAGGAGCCGGTCCCGTCCCTTTGATCTTGTCCGGCTCCCAGGCAACGTGATTGACCCCGATGGAAAGTGCAGGCTTGCCGTCAGGATCGATCAGCCACCAGATGCCCTCACGCTGCTCGACGTGGAAATAGCCTTGCTGAGGAAACGCGGACGGCGCAAGAAGAACAAGCGAAGACAGAGCAATCAGCAATCGAAGAATGCGGATCTTCATCGTGGGTACCTCACGTATCAGTCGCTTGTGTAGGGGCGGGTTTCAAATCCGCCCCTGCCATGGTGCCCGCCGGATGGCGGGCGCTACTCACGGATGCAACAGAATCTTGCCAAAGAAATCGCGGCTTTCCATCTTGTTTTGTGCGGCAGCCGCCTCTTGCAGCGGAAAGGCGGAATCGATCACCGCCTTGAGCCGCCGCTGCCCGATGAGCTTCAGCGCCTCCTGCAGCTCCGCCTTGCTGCCCATGAATGAACCCAGAATGGACCGTTGGCGGCCATAGAGATTCTGCAGGTTGAGCTTCACCTCCGGTCCGGAGGTAGTGCCGCAGGTCACGAGGCGCCCGTAGGTGGCCAGCGACTCAAAGCAATCTTCCCAAACCGCCGCCCCCACGTGCTCGAAGACGAGGTCCACGCCGCGCTTGCTGGTGAGCCGCTTGACTTCTTCCGCGATGGATTGCTGGCGGTGGTTGATCACTTCATCGGCGCCCAGGGCCCGGGCCTTCTCGAGCTTCCAATCCGCTCCGGCCGTGGCGATGACGCGTGCGCCGACCAGCTTGGCAATCTGGATGGCTGCCATGCCGACCCCGGAGCCCGCGCCAATCACCAGCACGTCCTCGCCCGGCTTCAACCCGGCGCGCGCGAAAAGCATATGCCAGGCGGTGAGAAAAACCAGGGGAACCGCGGCGGCCTCGTCGAAGTTCAGGTCGCCGGGAATGGGGACCACGTTCATCTCGGGTGACTTGACGTACTCGGCGTAGCCGCCGTCCACCATCACCCCAAAGAGCGTGTAGCTGCGGCAGGCGCTGTCCAGCCCCTGGAAGCAGGCCGCGCACTGCCCGCAACTGATTCCCGGGCAAAGCAGGACGCGCTCGCCGGGCTTCACGCGGGTGACAAGCGCGCCCACCTCGGCCACTTCGCCCGCGATGTCGCTACCTACGATGTGCGGCATGGGCAGCGTCCAGCGCCGCACGCCGACGCGCAGCCAGATGTCAAGATGGTTCAGGGCGCAGGCCCTGACCTTGACCAGAACCTCATTCGCCTGAATCTTCGGTTCAGGCGCGTCCTCGTACTTCAAAACGTCAATGCCGCCGTGCTCGTGAAAGCGAACAGCTTTCATTGGTGAGATCCTCCGCAAATCATGGTCAGTTCTCGCAGGATTCTACTCCTTCCGGCTGAAGGGCACGCGGGTACAACCACGAAGGCATGGCGCGCTGCAAGCCACCGCGGCCTCAGGTGCCAGAGCGGTCCTGGGCCTGCCTCATGGCCTTGTGACGCTTGACTGCCGTGTACACGGCAATCGCCACGGCAAGTCCGATTGAACCAAAGACAATCGCCAACCCGCCAAAGACGGTGGTGAGGACTCCCATTGTGAAACCCTGTCCCACTGCGAGCACCACCTCTGGGCCCTCCTGTCCCTCAGGATACTGAGCCGCTATCTCATAGATCCCGGGCCGGTCGATTTTGAAATCGAACACGCTGTAACCGGAACGCCCGCCGACAGAGTAACGAGAGCTGACCGCAGCGCGTGAAAGAGTCACCTCTTCACCCGTCGCCTTCGCCGTAACCGTGCATTCCAAGCCGGAAAGAGATCGGCTGGTTGAGTACACTTTCGATCCGACAACACTCTCCTGCTCGTAATAAATGGTGTAACTGCCGGGCCGGTTGAGGCTCAGTTGGGTCTTTCCCGGCACGACCACCTGTTGCAACTTGCTCGAAATGCCGCTCAAGTTCCGGTAAAGGAAGAGCCCGAACAACACCCACCCTGAGATGAACACTACTGCCGCCAAACCGTAGTACCAACGACCGGGACGAATATCCTGTCCGTTCATGCGTTCTCTCCTGATGCACGTAGGGGCATTGTACCGGTCGGGAATCCCGCGGCCAAGCGTCTTTCGTTGACATCGTTCGGGACGGTGTTTAACCTACACAAGAGCGAC
>JALHUF010000200.1 GCA_022866195.1 Terriglobia bacterium | reverse complement strand
GTTCCACTGGATGAGATCGATGGCTGCGGGAGGTTTCGCAGCTTGGGCGCGGAGCCAAGGGGCGGAGAAGGTGAAAGCGCTTACGAAAAGCAACAGAATTCCCACACGGTTTCTCATGACCAACACTCCTTTCGTGGGGACGGCCGGTGGGGCCCTTGGGAGCGGCGTTCAGGCAACCGGCTGGGCAATCGGGCTCTCTATTATTGGCATCCCGGTGCTTCCTGTCAATGCCAAACGTGCTCCGGCCGGCCCCAGCGCCTGGCCCCTAACCCTGACCTCTTGAGAACCGTTTGACCTCTAGGTAGCACTCCTGCTAGATTCTCTTTTTACGGCGGCTTTCTTGCTTCTGCTCGAGGGTTTTCGGCGCTACGGCGCCGGTGCCAGAAAACTAGCATTCGGTTCAGTTCCAATGCAAAGGAGAGACAAGTCACTATGACGAAAGAGTCTAAAGGCACTATCGGCATTCTTACGGGAGGCGGCGACTGTCCGGGGCTGAACGCCGTCATCCGCGCCGTGGTACGCCGCGCGGACGCGTTGGGTTACAAAGTCCTGGGCATCAAGAATGGGTGGTGGGGTCTGGTAAACGGCGTGGGCGAGCCGCTGACGCTGGCTTCCATCCGGGGGATCCTCCCGCGAGGAGGCACCATCCTGGGGACGTCGCGCACCAATCCGCTGAAGCAGGAAGAGGACAAGAAAAAAGTCCTGGCCAACCTCAAGAAGATGAAGATCGACTATCTCATCGCCGTGGGGGGCGAGGACACGCTCGGTGTTGCCAAGTACCTGGTCACCGAGGGCGTCAACGTAGTCGGCGTGCCGAAGACCATTGATAACGACGTCGAGGGGACCGATCAGACTTTCGGGTTTGACACCGCCGTCTCGATCGTCACCGAGGCCATCGACCGGCTCCACACCACGGCGGAGTCGCACCAGCGCGTGATCGTGGTGGAGGTCATGGGCCGCCACACGGGGTGGATCGCCACCATGGCGGGTCTGGCGGGGGGCGCGGACTGCATCCTGATTCCCGAAGAGCCCAAGACCATTGACGAAATCTGTGACACCCTCAAGAAGCGACACGCCCGTGGTCCCCAGTTTTCCATCGTGGTGGTGGCGGAAGGGTTCAAGCTTGCGGGCGGCTACCAGGAGGCGACGAAGGACCAGAAGCTCGACCAGTTTGGCCACGTGCGCCTCGGCGGCATCGGGGAAATCCTTGCCGAGGAGATCGAGGACCGCGCGGGATTCGAGACGCGCTCCACCGTGCTGGGCCACATCCAGAGGGGTGGTTCGCCCACCGCCTATGATCGCGTGCTCGGTATCCGCTACTGGGTCAGGGCCGTCGATCTGATCGAACAAGGCAAATTCGGCTCCATGGTCTGCCTGCACGGTGGCAAGATCACGGACATGCCCATCTCCAAGGCGCTGAAGAAACTCAAATACGTGGACACGGAACTGGTCCGAACGGCCGAGATCTTTTGCGGCTAAAAGCGCCTACCCGGACAGGAACGCAGATCGAGCGCTCGCAGTCTGGCTTCGCTCGCTGTACAGGACGGGCTCGGCAACTGGTGTTGCCGGGCCTTTTCCTTTTTTGCCGCGCGCCGGGTCGCTGGCTGGTGCCGCAAGGAACGCCGGGAGATGCGTGGCGGGCATCCGGCAAGAGGCGTCTGTGTCACTGGCTGGAGGCGCGCAGCGGAGTGGATCGGGAAGCCTTATCGGTCGGCGGAGAGGGTAGTGGAACGTACGCCGTGGCGCATGATGGCCGTGAGGTCCGTGGCCAGCGGCGCGAGGTTTGAATGGGGCAGGCAGAGAAAGAGAGCCCGGAAAGCCAGGAGGGTTTCTTTGCTGACGAGGTCAAAGTCGTGAAAGTAGAAGTCCAGGCGGTCCCAGAGTTCCGGGGGCCGGTCCCCGGTCCGATCGGCATAGCGGTAGGCCCGCCGGAACTCCGCGCTCAGCATCTCGGCTGCCCGCCGCAGCATGCGGAGGTGGAGCTGAAACCGCAATTTCGGGCGGAAGACCAACTGGTCCAAGAGCTCGTGCGTGCGCACATAATCAACCATTACGCGTGATTTGAAATTGTGCGCGGCCACGCTGCGGACGGGAAACACCGCGCGGGCCCCAGGCAGGTGTCGGCCCATCGCGCTGCACAGGAGCGCAAGGATCTCTGCCAGGCGGTCCCACTCGGAGACCGCCAAGCGTACCATGCGCCAGGCCATTTCGGGCTGACCGGCGTCGCGCTCCCCGAACGCGTCGTTGAGGGAAATGCCGAGGATCGCCGCCTGAGTCTCTATTTCCTGGGCGGTCGGTTGGAAGATGGCCTCACGCTCCGCCCCCAGCGGTACAAGTCCTCCCGGACGCACCAGCGCTGGCCGGCCCGGACGCAGGATCCACCGGAGCAGGACGCCGATTAAGAAGAGCAGCAAAACCCCGAGGGCCCACTTCATCGCTTCGCTACTATAGGATATTCATGTCGGTTATTCAACACGGAAAGTTGATGGCATTCAACGTTATCCAACAAGTGATGAACGACTTCATAATGGTGGCGTGCCCCTCGCACCGGACTGACCTGCCGCCAGGAGCCTCGGAGGCGCCACCCGAGCGTTCTCCGCTGGGGGGCCGGCGCTTCGCGGGTCGAGCCGGCCTCGATTACCTGCCGATTTAGGTTTTGTCAAACGCCGCGGAACGTGTTATTCTGGAGATGGATAAAAAGGGAAAAGTTGTGAGAAGCGAGGAGATTGGCGGATGCCATTAACGCCAGAGACGAAGGGGATCTTGATTGAGCGTTTCAAGGTCAATCCCAAGGACACCGGCTCGTCTCAAGTACAAATTGCCCTCTTGAGCGAGCGCATTTCCTCCCTCAATGAGCACTTTCGGCTGCACCGCAAAGACCATGCCTCCCGACGGGGCCTGCTCATCATGGTAGGGAAACGGCGACGTTTGCTTGAGTATCTGAAAGGACGAGATCCGGAACGTTACCGTCAGGTCATCGAGAAGTTGGGCATCCGCAAGTAGCCCGGTTGTGACTCAGCAGTCTGGAGATCTTGGCTCTGACAATCCAGGACGTTTGAGCGACCCTTTGCGCGTCTCACGGGGGTCGTTTTTTCGTGGGCGTGCAATTCCGGCCCAGCCAGGGCTTCTGCACGCGGCCGATTTCTCACCCGAACCGCAACTTCCCCTTCCATTCCCAATGACGGAATTATCCGCCGCGCCCTTGCGGCTGCGGCGCTCCGGCGCAACGCGAGCGCCGGCAAGCGGACATGGCCGCTGCGTAAGCGCGCCTGCCGCCCGCTGAATGGAGGAACTACCTTGCAGCAGATCAGCATTCCCTTAGGTGCCAGTACCCTGACCATCGAGTGTGGCAAGCTTGCCAAGCAGGCCAACGGCTCGGCCTACGTCCGCTACGGCGACACGGTGGTTCTGGCCACGGCTTGTTCCACGGGGCCCCGCGAAGCGACGGACTTTCTCCCTTTAACAGTGGACTACCGCGAGTACAACTACGCCGCCGGAAAGATCCCCGGCGGCTTTTTCAAGCGTGAGGGGCGTCCGACGGAGAAGGAAATCCTCACCAGCCGATTGATTGACCGGCCCACCCGGCCCCTGTTCCCCGAAGGCTTCTATGAGGAAACGCAGGTGATCGCCATGGTGCTTTCGGCGGACTCGGATAACAACCCCGACGTGATCGGGGTGGTGGCCGGAGCGGCGGCCCTATACCTCTCCGACATCCCGTTCCATACGCCCGTAGGCGCTGTCCGCGTGGGATTGGTGGACGGACGGCTGATTACCAACCCCACCTACGCGGAGGTCAAAGCCGGCCTGCTGAATCTGGTGGTGGCGGGGAGCGAAGACGCCATTGTCATGGTGGAGGCGTCGGCCCGGGAGGTCTCCGAGGCGACCCTCAGCGACGCCCTCCAGTACGGGCACGAACAAATTCGCAAGATTGTTGCCGCGCAGAAAGAACTGTTTGCCAAGCTGGGCATTCAGAAGCGGGAGTTCACGCCTCCGGCTCGTGACCAGGCGCTCTATCAGGAGATTCGCCAACGCGTCTCGGAACCGCTCCGCGAGGCCATGGACACCTCGAAGCACGTGAAGCAGACCAGCCATCGCAAGATTGCCGCCCTGCGGGAAGAGTTGGTGGAGAGCTATCCGGAGGAGGACGAAGCGAAGCGCCGCCAGGTGGCCCAGTACTTCGACGCCGTGGAGGAAAGGCTCTTCCGCGACGACATCCTCGTCGAACATCGGCGTCAGGACCGGCGAGCTTTTGACCAAGTGCGAGAAATCACGTGCGAAGTGGGCATGCTGCCGCGCACCCACGGCTCCGCCCTGTTCACGCGCGGCGAAACTCAGGCGCTGGTTACAGTCACGCTCGGCACGGGCGAAGACCAGCAGCGCCTGGACGTGCTCGAGGGGGAAGCGTTCAAGCGCTTCATGCTGCACTACAACTTCCCGCCCTTCAGCGTGGGCGAGGTGAAGTTCCTGCGCGGCCCGGGACGGCGCGAAATCGGGCACGGGGCGCTGGCCGAGCGCGCTCTCCTCTCCATCGTTCCCGCGTAGGAGATTTTCCCCTACACCGTCCGCATTGTCTCCGACATCCTGGAGTCGAACGGGTCTTCCTCCATGGCCCCGGTGTGCGGCGGGTGCCTGGCGCTCATGGATGCCGGCGCGCCCATCAAGGCCCCGGTGGCGGGAATTGCCATGGGTCTGGTGAAGGAAGGCGAGAAGTACGCCATCCTCACCGACATCGCGGGCGCCGAAGACCATTATGGCGATATGGACTTCAAGGTGGCGGGAACTAAGGACGGCATCACCGCCTTGCAGATGGACATCAAGATTGGCGGGGTCACGCCGCAGATTATGACCGAAGCCCTGGAACGGGCGAAAACGGCGCGCCTGCACGTGCTGGACAAGATGCTGGAAACGCTGCCCGAAGCGCGCACCAGTATTTCGGCCAACGCCCCCCGCATCTATACACTGCACATCAATCGTCAGAAGATTGGCGAGCTGATCGGACCCGGCGGCAAGGTCATCCGCGGGATCGTCGAGCAAACAGGCGCCAAGATTGACGTGGAGGACGACGGCAAGGTTAGCGTGGCGGCCGTCGATGAAGCGGCGGCGAATAAGGCCCTGAAGATGATCCGGGATTTGATGGCCGAGGCGGAAATCGGCAAGACCTACCTGGGCAAGGTCGTGCGCCTGGCGGACTTCGGCGCCTTCGTCGAAATCTTCCCCGGCACCGACGGCCTGCTCCATATCAGCGAGGTGGCCGAGCACCGCATCCGCGACATCCGCGACGAGCTCAAGGAAGGCGACCAACTGCTGGTGAAGGTCATCTCGATTGACGGCAACAAGGTTCGCCTCAGCCGCAAGGCCGTGCTCCGCGACCAGCGGCTGAAGACCGACGCCAAACACGAGCAGCACCCAACGGAATAGACGCGTGTTGCAACGGCGGGCCTGGCAGTCAGGCCCACCGCTCCCGCCCATTCGGACTGCCGCCCGGAAAGGCAGCGCGCCGCGTTAG
>JALHUF010000199.1 GCA_022866195.1 Terriglobia bacterium | reverse complement strand
GGGGGGCTGTTCTCGCCAGCAATCCCAGCCTACCCCTCCACTTTCCGAGAAGCCGACTTGAACTAAGTCGCTCGAGCGGCGGACGCTTCGCGTGCCGAGACGAAGGGGCACCAGAGACTGCTGCCTTAGGGTCTTGAAAGATAACCCAACCCGCGCTAGGATGGAGCAGTCGTGAGCGGTGGCGGTCCTAAAAAAGCGATGAATTACGATCAGACAGTCGTTCTGCAAGTACCCTTCTTTACAACAACTTCCAAGCCAAAGCCGATTCAAATCCCATAGCGTCCGCCGCAAACGCGCGCGGCTTCCTTCAAGTCGCTATATCGAAAGCGCCGGCGATCACCCTCAGACCACTTCCCTCGTTCTTCGTCACATCGCTTCCGATACAGCACTAAGACTTTTCATTCCCAATCCATTCTGTGTGCGCCCAGCACCCGCGATGCGCACAGGAACCCTTAGGGAAATCTCGGTCTGCTGCCGGGACCGCTTCCCGGTCGAACCAGCACGGAGAGGTTTTGCCGCAGACGGTGCTTCTGCGAACCCCCTCCCCTTCTTGAACCCCTCCTGGTAGACCTGCCGCGTTGACTTAGCTGCAAACGCGGCCTGAGATTGGCGTCAAAGAAGGTTTCCTTCCATGGTCGGCCGTACCGTCGGCCACTATCGCATTCTCGAAAAGCTGAGTGACGGCGACATGGGTGTGGTGTACAAGGCCGAGGAAGTCAGACTCGGTTCTCTGTGGCCCTCAAGTTCCTGCCTGAAGGGGTGCTTCGACGGCACCGGTCAACTTCCGACAGCGCTTCTCTCTATCATCCAACAATTAGAGCTCGAAGGCCGGGCGTCCAGGTGCTCGGGTTGTGCCTATCCACTTGAAGCCCAAAGAGGAAGGCTGGTAGGCCTGGAGGCTGGGCGGGAACGCCTGACTGCCTGTTGGGAAGGAACCCCCCTCGCCACCTGGGGGCGGCTTGGCGCGGGCTGTATCCCAGTGCGAATGCTCCATTCTTGTGTCGGGCGCTGATGTTGCCACTGGCGGCGGTCACCACTTTTTCTCCTGGGATTCGGCGAGCGTATGCAGCGGGTTCCAATCTCAGGTCGCTGACCGTCACACCTCCTTCATCTGATCAATTTGCCGGGAGATCTCCCTGGCAGCCTCGGGGAAAGCCTTCAAACACGCGTCAATGAGATGGCGCAGCGAGTCTTCAGAGTGGCCCTCCAGCCGCATCGTAACCACCGGCTCTGTAACAGATTCCCGCGCCAGAATATGGCCTTCGGGAGTCTCCAACCGTATCCCATCAATGGCGACCTCCTTCGCGCTGGCAAGAATAGAGCGAAGACGCCTCACGATCTCCGTATAACCCAGCAGATGGGAAGGGATGCGAAGGTCAGGTGTGGCATAGAAAGGAACGAGAGTCCGGCGCAATTCCGCCAGGGGTGCACCGCACTGGCTCACGAGCTCCGTCATCATCAGGGCGGCGAACAAGCCATCATCGCCGCCGTGTAATTCTCGGTAGAAGTAGTGGCCGCTGGCCTCGCAGCCAAACAGGCAATCCCGTTCGATCATCGTGCGCTTGATGAACGCGTGCCCACTCCGTTCCATGATCGGCTGTCCTCCACAGCCGAGTATTGCCTGGCGCACCGTGTCCGAGAGCTTGATATCGTAAACGACTTTCGCTTGGGGCGCCTTGGGAACCAACCAACGAACCAGCAGCGCCGACACTTCATCCGTGGAGACGATCGAACCGGAACCATCGACAAACGCCACCCGATCTCCATCTCCATCCCAGGCGATTCCCAGGTGCGCCCCGGTCCTCACTACCTCTTTCCTCAGCGCTGCCAGACTGCCTGGCCGCGCGCAGTCGGGCGAGCGATGCGGAAAGGTTCCATCAATCCTGCAAAAGAGCCGATGCACATTGAATCCGAGCTCCGCGAAAAACTGGGGCGCCAGCTCCGCCCATGCTCCATTCCCTGCATCCAGAATCACGACCATCCCGGGCACGTGGCGGAGTTGTTCCCACCGCTCCAGAATCCAGGCTTGGTAGGCTGGAACGGGGTCTATAGTCTCAGTCGCACCCTGCTGCTGGCGGAAGGCTCCTTGTTCAACCCGGCGCCGCAGTCGATCGAAATCGTCAGGAGTTGGAGGGAGATCCCCTAGCATCAGCTTCAGCCCGTTGTAGTCGGGCGGGTTGTGGGATGCGGTCACGATCAGGACTGCGGCAGTCCTCCAGTGCCGATGGGCAAGATAGGCAACGGGCGTTGGGATCTGGCCAGCATCCAGAACGAATGCGCCCGAGCCCATCAAGCCCTCAGCCAGCGCGGCCTTGAGCGCAGGCGTGCTGGTTCGGAAGTCACCGGCGACCAAGATGCGTGCGCCTGCGGGCAACGTTGAGCCCACACTTGCCCCCACCCGCCCGAGAAGCTCGGGGGAAACATCCTGAGGGTAGACCCCGCGGATATCACACGCTTTCCAGGGACTGCTCATGAGCATCCTCGCCTGGCACACGCGGCGCGAAAGGCGTGGTAGATCGGCTCGAACTGCTCCGCAGCCGTGCGGTCAGGCTGATAGCGTTCGCACACGCAAGTCATCCCTCGAAGGGCAGCCATCAGGTTCCCGCCGTACAGGGGTTCGGCCGCCGCCAGGATTGCGGCTCCAAATGCCGAGGTTGGGTAACGACACCGCAATACGACGCGCTTCAGAACATCGGCACGGAGCTGTGCCAATACGGGACTGGCTGCCGCGCTGCCCGTCGAAAAGACGATCTCACCCAGCGGGACCCCGCATTCCTCCAGTCGTTCGAATCCCCAGCGCTCGACGAAAGCGAGCGACTGTAACTGCGCCGCGTACCAGTCCCCAGGACTTGATGGATTCCCCTCGACGAATGTCTCGGCTCCGGGATTAAGGAACGGGAACCGTTCTCCTCTCGACCGGAGAAGGTAGCAGAGGCGGGAAGAGGGAAAATGACCGGCGGCATGCTGGTCCATTTCTCGCGCTTTCATTCCGGCCTGATCGCAGCGGAGGCTGCCAGGGCCGGTATTGCTGGCGGCTCCCGGCGCCCACAGGTCTCCCGGATGTCGGTGGCAATACATGCCGGGAGCTAACCGGGGCTTGCTACGAGACAGGACCTTCCAGACAATCGTGGTACCGAGGGTCGTATTCGCGTGACCCGCTTCGCTGGCTCCTGAGGCCAGCAGGCTCGCCACTCCGTCGGTCGCCCCCGCTAGCACCGGTGTTCCCGGAGACAATCCCGTCTCCTCACTGGCTTGGTTTGATACGCCGCCCACGCGCGTGCCTGGGCGAACGACTCTGGGAAGGAGTTGCGGCGAGAACTCTAACCATGAGACCGCTCTACTCCAGCCCCCGGCCTCCACGTCGTAGCCAAGCTTGAGCGCGCTTGAATAGTCGGTCGTTTCGAACTGACCGGTGAGTTTTCCGGTCAGCCAATCCGCGGGATGCAGCAAACAACAGGCTCGCCCCCAGATGGCAGGTTCCTGCTGCCGCACCCAGGCGGCCTTAACAAGCGAGTAGGAGGAATTGAATCGAACGTCTGCGGAGGGAAGCCCTCGGTTGAGGTCTTCGGCGATCGATCCTCCACGGGAGTCGTCGTATAGGATCGCCGGGCGCACGGGCCGCCCTTGCGAATCAGCCAGAACCAGCGATCCCGAGGTCGAGGTTACAGCAATGCCCCCCGCAAGAGCTCCAGGCTCTTCTGCGCTCAACTTATGGAGCGCACGCTTGATCGTGTGACAGACCGCACGCCACCAATCGTGCGGGTCTTGCTCGTGGACTGATCCCTCGGCACAACCATCCGCGAGAGCTGCTTGGGCCTCAGCCAGGACATTGCCGCCTGCAGTCGCTACCAATGTCCGGACCCCGCTGGTGCCAACATCGACCCCGATGACCACAGCCGCGGTATGAGGCTGCATATCTCAACTGACCCCGCAATTCAGGAATCGGTCAACCCGACGCGCGCCTGGGTTCCCAACAAGCGTTTCTACTAGAACGAACAAATGTTAATAAGTCAAACCGGAAAACGGGTTTGTACTCCGGAAGAATCCTCTAAGGCCAGATAGCGGAGGACGGCACCTCAAACCCGACTTTACTTTGTCTCACGCAGGTATCTCGTTTGGGCTGAACCACGGCAGGCTGCATCGGAGGCATTCAATTGCGTCTTTGGCCCCGGCGCGGGTCGAATTCCTTCTTCTCGAGCAGCTTGAGCTCCTGGAAGAGTCGCATTTCCTTTTGCGCCTCGTCGTGACGCCCCTGTCTGACGTAGGCACGACTGAGAAGATAGTGAGCCTCCGGATAGCGGGGGTCCGCCTTCACACATTTGGCCAATGCTTCCATGGCTTCCTTCTCGCGACCCTGCGTGGTGAACACCCTCGCCATCAGGCACAGGCCCTCGCACGATTGAGGATTCGCCTCCACCGCCTTCTCCAGGTACGGCAAGCTTTCGGGAAAGTGGTTCTGCCGGTAAAGGAGCCTTCCCAGATAGAGGTACGGCTGCTCTCCTTTCACTTTGAAACGCTCGGTGAGTTCGATGGCTTGCCGATAGCATTGGATAGCCTCTCCCTCACCCTCAAGTTCCTCGAGAGCTAAACCTAGGAAGAGGCGCGCGGGGACAAATTCCGGGTTGAGCTTCACCGCTTTGCGCAGCACGGGTTCAGCCAGTGGAAAGCGGCTGTCGGTGTAGTAAAGAGCCCCCAGGTGAAAGTGCGCGAGGTAGTCGTCCGGTGCAACTTGGATGGCCTTTTTCAAGGCGGTTTCGGCGATGTCCACTCTATTAATAAGGATCGCATTGGAGGCCACTAGCTTGAAAACGTCGGCATCCTGTTGGTTCAACGTCAGGCAGCGCTCGAGGATCTTGAGCGACTCCCGGTATTTCTGTTCGCGAAAGAGGATTTTTGCCTCGAGGAAGAAGGTGCGGTGGCTATCACCGAGCGTACGAACCTGGTCTGCCAACTTCTCACGCGCTTCCTGGAGTTTGCCAGCATCGATGAGCCGGTCGATTTCCTTAAGCTCTCTTTCATCGACCGGGGCACCGACGTCAGTTGGTAAGGAGCTGAGGGCAAGGTGCGAGGTCTGCCTTTCTGCCTTCTTTCCAGGCCGGCCCTCAGGCGTGCCGAACTCCGCCTGACTCGAGACCCTGGTCCTTCCATCGCTCGGCGGGGGCAGTATCGCTCCGCTATGAGTCAGACTGACTGTAAACACCAAGAAAAGGAGGCTAGGTACTGTTCCCGTGCTTGACGTGCGGGAGAACACTGCCCTGTTGATCTGCCGCCTCATTCGCTCGGCCCAGGATAGCACATGAGAGTCGCGCCTTATCAGAAAAGCCCCGGAAGGACTGCCATTCCGGGCAGATGTTTGTCCTGCCGAGTGGGTATGTTACATTAGACCGTTGATTCCGGCACGTGAGCACGCCGCTGGGTCCATGAGATCTGCCTGGCCCAACCTTATCCTGCCAGCTCTCCTGGCGATCGCCTTCAGCGCGCTGCCTAATCCTGCCGCAAAGATTCCAGGCTCGGCCAAGTTCGTTGAAGCGCACGACACGGCTGGATTGAACT
>JALHUF010000016.1 GCA_022866195.1 Terriglobia bacterium | reverse complement strand
TGGTACGCTGGCATTCATCCCGAAGACAAGGACAGGGTTCTCTCTGGGATTGAGGGGGTGATCCGCGGCGGCGGGCGCCGGTGGTCGGATGAATACCGCTTTCGCCGCGCTGACGGTTCGTACGCCTCCATCTTCGATCGGGGGTATGTCATCCATGACGACGCCGGCAAGCCGGTCCGGATGATCGGCGCGATGATGGACATCACCGAGCGCAAGCGGGCGGAAGCCGCGCTGGAGGAAAGTGAAGAGCGTTTCCGGAGTCTGGTGGAAAACGCGACCGTCGGCATCTATCGCACTACGCCAGATGGGCGCATCTTGATGGCGAACCCGGCCTTGGTGCGGATGCTCGGGTTCGAATCGTTCCGGGAACTGGCGGCGCGCAATTTGGAGCAGGAAGGCTTTGAGCCCACCTATCTCCGCCGCGCCTTTCGGGAGCGGGTCGAACGTGAGGGTGAAGTCAGGGGGCTTGAGGCGGCTTGGAAAACGCCAGATGGGTTAACAATCTATGTTCGGGAAAGCGCCCACGCTGTCCGCGCGAGTGATGGGAGGGTGCTTTACTACGATGGAATCATAGAGGACATCACCGAGCGCCACCGGGCGGAGGAGGCGCTACGTGCCTCCGAGGAGCGTTTCCGGCGCATCGTCGAGACCGCGGAAGAAGGCATCTGGATGATCGACGCGGAGAACCGGACAACCGTTGCCAACAAGAAGATGGCCGACATGCTCGGCTACACCCAGGAAGAGATGATGGGCATGTCCCTGTTCGATCTCATGGAGGAGGAAGAGCGCGCCCTGGCCGCGCACAATGTGGAGCGGCGGCGCGCGGGCATCAGCGAGCAGCACGAATTCAAGTTTCGCCGCAAGGACGGCTCGTCCCTATGGGCGCTCCTGGCGACGGGTCCGGTACTCAACGAGGCCGGGCAGTACGCCGGGTCGCTGGCCATGGTCACCGATATGACCCAGCGCCGACAATTGGAGGAACAGCTTCGCCAGGCGCAGAAGATGCAGGCGGTAGGGCGGCTGGCGGGCGGCATCGCGCACGATTTCAACAACCTGCTCACTATCATCTCCGGCTACAGCGAACTGCTGCTCGAACGCCTCGAAGCTGATAATCCCATGCGGGGGCAGGCGGAGCAGATCAAGAAAGCGGGGGACCGCGCGGCGGCGCTCACGCGGCAACTGCTGGCCTTCAGCCGGCAGCAGGTGCTGGTGCCGCAAGTGCTGGACCTGAACCACGTGGTGGCCAACACGCTCAGCATGCTGCGGCGGCTGATTGGGGAGGACGTCGAGTTGGTGGCCGTCGAGGGGCCGGGGCTGGGGCGGGTGAGAGCTGATCCGGGGCAGCTCGAGCAGGTCATCATGAATCTGGCGGTGAATGCGCGCGACGCCATGCCCCGGGGCGGCAAGCTGACCCTGGAGACGGCCAACGCCGAGCTGGACGAGACCTATGCCCGCAGCCATTTCCCGATCCAACCCGGCCCGTATGTGATGCTGGCGGTGAGCGACACCGGCTGCGGGATGGACGCGGAAACCCAGGCCCACATTTTTGAGCCTTTCTTCACCACGAAAGAGAAAGGGAAAGGAACGGGGCTGGGTCTGGCGATGGTCTATGGGATTATCAAGCAGAGTGGGGGCTACATCTGGTGTTACAGCGAGGTGGGGCAGGGGACGACGTTCAAGATCTATCTGCCGCGGGTGGCGGAAGTTGAGGAGATGAAAGGGAAAGTCGGAGTTTGGGTAGCGCCCGAGCGATGCACCGAGACCGTGCTGGTGGTCGAGGACGAGCCGGAGGTCCGCCAGTTGGCGCGACGTATTCTGGCAGCCCAGGGTTACCGGGTGCTGGAAGCGCGCCACGGCGAGGACGCCCTGCTGGTTTGTGAACAGCACCCGGGGCCGATCCACCTGCTCCTGACCGACGTGGTGATGCCGGAGATGGGCGGGCCGGAACTGGCCGAACGTCTGGCGCCGTTTCGCCGGGAGATGAAGGTGCTGTACATGTCGGGCTACACGGACGACGCAGTTGTGCACCACGGGGTGCTGACCTCGGGTGCCGCTTATCTGCAGAAGCCCTTCACTCCGGAAGCTCTGGCGCGCAAGGTGTGGGAAGTGCTGAGGGGGCCGCTGGGGGGCGCCGCTTGAGCGCGTAATTTTCGGTGAACGGAATCCTCAGGGGGCTGGCCAGTTCGCCGGGCCGCTCCCTCTCAGGAAGCCGCGGTGAGATGGTGCTTGGCGGCTGCAACAATCTCATCCAACGCTCGTTCTAGGTGGCGAGGCAGAGGTTCAGGCTTGTGAGTCCGCAGGAGCTGCTCGCGCCGCTCCCGGCAACGCTGTTCGCTGCTGGGCGCGCCCGCCTCCAGCCATGCCTGGTAGTACCGGCGATCCAGCAGTTTGGGGAACCAGAGCTCGCGGCGGAAGTGCGCGGCCGTATGGTCGCGGTCGATGAAGCTCCCGCTACTTCCCACCGCAGCAATTTCCTCCAGCGCCAGCGCGTCGTCGCTGAAGTCGATTTCCCGCAGCACGCTTTCCACGTAGGAGATCACCTCGTGCTGGAAGACCAGCATGTCCAGTGACGTAGCCTGGTCCACCCCGCTGATACCCATGTGCCCAAACCAGTCGGCGCCTGCGGCGGCCGAGAGCATCAACGTTATGCCTGCCTCCAGCCCGGCCTGCGCGTCAACGCGCTTGGAATCCGTCAGTCCGGTATTGACCTCCACAGGAAGTCCGTAATACTTGCCCATCTCGGTCATTGCCACGCCGAAGATTGCCTGCTCAGGCCCGCTGAAAATCATCTGGGTTGTCGCCATGTCAAAGGCGTGGCAGATCCCGCAGTAGCAGACCGGCATACCCGGGCCGATCAACTGGGTGATACAGATCCCGGCCAAAATTTCCGCGTTTTCCTGGGCCATCGTTCCCGCAATAGTGGCGGGAGCCGACATGCCCATCTGTGCCATCGGCCCGACAGGCACGGGCAGATTCAGCCGCGCCGTCTCGAACAACAGGTCGAGGCCATGAAAGGGAAAACGCAGCGGACTGATGGGCTCCAGGAAGGGGAAACACAGCGGGTATTGCGCTGCGCTCTTCTCATCCCCGCGCAGCGCGATCATCATCTCTACCAGGTATTTCGCCGAGGCGCGGTCGTGGAACCAAAAGACCAGCGGTTTCGTGGTGTTCTTGAGCATGGTCGCCATGACCGCCACTGAGCGATAGGCCGCCGGAAGCTCATGCGGGTCCGCCATCGCTCCCGCGATGGTTATCCAGGGCAGCGCATCTCCGAACCGGGAGGCGGTGGCCACGTCCTCCAGCGTCGCATAGCGGCGAGCTTGGCCCGGCTCGTCCACCCACGACGCCTCGCCGCCGACGCTGTTATAGTTCCGCTTGCCACAACCGAGCTCGGCTTGGCGCGCGAGATCCCGCCCGTATAGGGTGTATTGCTTGCCAGCTTGCCCTACGAGCTTCGTCACGAGGTCGGGCGGGATCTTGACGTGCTGCGCCCTGCTATCGACGGTTGCCCCGGCATCCGCGAAGCGGCGCAAGACTTCCTCGTGGGGCACCACCACTCCGACGCGTTCCAGGATGGCCAGCGAGGTACAGTGAATGCGCTGGATCTGCGCGTCGCTGAGCACACGAGTGAACATCATTCCTCCGTCCTCGATTCACGCGGCAAAGGTCAACGCAGCGCGGGGGCTGAATTCGCCCACAGCGATCCGCCAGGTTGCGGAGCCGGCACGTTGCTCACCCGTTCCCTTCTGCGGACTCCTCGCGGGTGGCAGTCGAGGCATTTCACAAAATGAATGTTATGGGGACTCTTGGGCGATTTGTAAGTGGTGTCCATGCTCTCGACGTCGAGGCCGCAGTTGGACAAGCGCGGATGGCAATTCGTGCAGGAGAAGCGGGTGGTTTGGCGATGTTTCTGGTGACACGCCAGGCAACTGAGACCTTCATGGACACCGAGAGTGGTGCGGTCGTCGCCGGACCCCACTTGGGCGGTAGCGAGGGGCGCGTGACATTGGTAGCAGAGCGCCTGCCGCATGTCGGGGCTGATCTTGACGATTCTTGTTCCCTCGCGCATGGTGGGCAGACCAAGGCGCGCCGTGGAGACGTGCGCGAGTTCACGGCGGTCAAAAAGCGCCAACGAGGGGCGGTAGATTTCCTGGTTGGCGCCGGGCACAGACTCGCGGCCGGCGGGTCTCGCCAGCGGCAGGCCCTCGCGGTGCATCTGGTGGCAGGCCGCGCAAGGGATCGCCGGGCGGTTGGCCAATTCGGGAACCGCAAGCTGCCAGGGGCCGGTGGTGTTGATGGGGGTCACCAGATCGCGGATGCTGCCTTCGAAATGCATCCCGTGGCAGCGCAAGCAATCGTCCATCAACAAGCGTTGCCGGTTATGAGTCGGGTCCAGGAACAACGCAGTGTAGCTCGCGTTGTGGCGGCTGGCTTTCCAGTCGGCAAACTCCTGCTGATGGCACGTCTGACAGCGTTCCATGACCTTGAACAACAAGTCGTTCTTGAGCCGGACCCTCTCCGGCACATTCCCGCGTAAGTGGGTCACGACGCGCCGTATGTTGGCCAGATGAAAACCGGCATCGAGCGTGAAGACGTCGCCGTGGCACGCCTGACACTTCACCGACCGGTGCGCCGAGGTGTTCCAGTCCTTATAGGGCTGCCAGATTTCGTGGCAACGCGCGCAAGCTTTGCCGCCGGAATACTCGTAATAGAGGCTCACAGCCGGCACGGCGAGGGCAGCGAGGACAAACCCGAGGATCAGATAGCCACGCAAGGACTTGGGCAGCTTGAGTCGCATAGACGGTTTTCTTTTCTCCGCGGGCACGTCGCGGCGGGCCCCAGGCAGCTCCTTAACGGAACTTCCTGTCCTTCCACGTCGTCAGGATGTGGTCCGACGCGTAGTAAGCGATGGCCATAATGGTCAGGCCAGGATTGAAGCCCCCGTTGGTCACGTGTACGCTCGCATCGACGACGAAGAGATTATCCACGTCGTGCACTTGGCAGTATTTGTTGACCACCGAAGTCTTTGGGTCGTTGCCCATCCGACAGGTTCCGGCCTGGTGCTGACCTCCACTTAGTCCCCGTCCCGGCATTTTCAGCCAGGTCTGGATGGCGCCGGCCTCTTTCAGCCAGGTCTCGGCTTTCAAGGCAATGTACTTGGCTACCTCCAGGGTGTGTGGGTGGTTCAGACCGGAGAGGCGAGCCACCGGAATCCCCCAGTAGTCTTTGACCTTGGGGTCCACCTGGACACGTGAGTCGAAGACCGGCATCTCTTGCACGGGTCCGTGGACTGCGGTGTGGCGCTTGAACCACTTGCGCATGAATTCCTTGTGCGCGGCACCCCAGCGCGGGGCGCCGGGCGGCCGAATCGTCGAGAAGTTGTAGGGCAGCCTGATGAATTCATTGGCGAGCGCGGCGCCGCCGGCCAATCCGGGATTGCCGTGGTTGTAATCACAAACGGCCACGGAGGCTCCTGGGCCCAAATCGTCGTACACGTCAAAGTCAAACAAGCCATACGCACCCGCATATGCATGTCCCTGGAGGTTCCTCCCCACCCAGTCGTTCCGGTTGCCGAGTCCGTTAGGAAAGAGCTGACTCTTGGAATTGAGCAGGAGACGCGGGGATTCCGTCGCCGAACAGGAGACGACCACCAGGTCTGCGGGCTGCTCCTGCAGACGATCGTTGGCGTCAAAATAGGCCACACCGGTAACCCGCCCCTGGGCGTTGGTGAGGATCTCCTTTGCCACGCATTCGGTTCTTAGCTCGCAATTCTTGGTGGCCAGCGCCTTGGGAATGACGGTGTTATGCGTGCCGTTCTTCGCGTCCACCTCGCAGGCAAATCCCACGCACCAACGGCAGCGCATGCAGGCCCCGCGTCCGTTGTAGGGAACGGTATTGCGCAGCATGGGCGCGTCGAACGGGTGCAGGCCGAGCAGTTCCGCCGTGTCCTTCAGGAGTTGATGTTCCCGGCTGGGCGGCATAGGCGGCATGGGTAGCGGCTTATTGCGCGGCGCCCGGAAGACGTTCTTGGAATCATCTCCGGAGACACCGATCTCCCATTCCGCCTTCTCGTAGTAGGGCTCCAGGTCCTGATAACTTATGGGCCAGTCTTCCAGCGTGCTTCCCTCGACCGCGCCGTAAGTGGATCGCATGCGGAAGTCTTTTTCCATGTAACGCCAGGCCAGGGCGCCGTAGCTGAACGTGCCGCCTCCTACGCAGGCGGCGTTGTTGTGGTAATTGCCCTCGCTCGGCCGCACCAGGTGCTCTTGTCCATTGGCATCCACAAAGACCCGCACGTAACGCTCGTCATCGGGGCCAAAGGCACTTCCCAGTGCCGTGACGCGTTGATTCCGCAGGTCGTCTTTTCGGCATTCAAACGGGGAATACCATTTGCCGCGTTCCAGGAGCACCACGCTCAGGCCTGCCACGGCCAACTCCTTCGCGACAATTCCTCCCGCGGCACCGGCGCCGATAATCACTGCGTTTACGTGCTTCAAGGCCATGTTCTCTTTTCCGTCAAGCTGATTCTTTGGGTGCTGGCTTGGTCAGATCGTAGCGCAGCCGACCGCGAATCGGGGGATAGGAAAGTCCCACCATCCTCCAACTCACCCCGTCACGATTACCACCGTGGCGCGGGTCGCCATAAAACCCCTGCATGGTGTGACTGACAACGAGATCGAAGAACTCCTTGGCCGAGCGCTGCTGCCAAATCTCCCCCGGCGCCTCGTTCTTGTCCAGGGCCGTGAGAACCTCCGTCTGCTGCGGGGCTGGAAGGTCCACAAACTTCTTGCCAAAACGGGCGAGGCTAGTCTGGTTCACGCCCGCCAGCCCTTCACGGTAGGCCTTCTGGTGGCGTCGGAGATGCCCCACCAGTTGTCGGTCAATGAAATTGACAACCCCCGCCTGCGTGGCACCCGGGTCTTGATCGGCAGGGATAATTTGTCCGCAAATCGCCTCAACGATCTGCGCCTCCTCGCCACTTAGGAACCGCCATGGGCTTATTGTCCCCGCACAGGAGATCGCCGACCCAGATGCCGCCACGGACACAGCCAGCTTAATGAACTTCCGACGGCTCAGCCTGTTAGACTTCTTCATCCTTTGCCCTCTTTAGACCCTCGGCGCGCAAACGGTGCCAGGAATACCCCAGGCTACGCCGCCGCGCGCAGCGGGAGCACTCTTATAGCAACCACGATTCCCATTTGCAAGGTCACTTTGCCACTTCCTAGAAGCACTGGTATTCTCCTCTAATAAATCCGAACGCTTGGCTCGCCAACCCGGTCCTTTCTAATGAGGGCCCGGATGGCACTGTCAGGGCAGGTGAGCTTGAGGGAGCCCATTTCGACTACTGATGCCTCCGAGGATGAACTCGAATCCGTAGTCTGTGAGCATGCCAGGTTTGTTTACAGAGTGGCCTTCTCGCTTTTGCGGAACCACCACGATGCCGAGGATGCTGCCCAGGAGACGTTCTTGCGATTCCTCCGCTGTCGGAAGAAGTGGGCTGACATCCGTGACCGGCGCGCCGGGCTGGCGCGGACGGCCTGGCGTGTGGCACTCGATCGAAGAAGACCCACGCCCGAGGTGGCGCTCGAGGATGCGGTGGAAGCGGTGTTAAACCTTAGGGATCAAGGGGTGGCGGCGGACGAGATTGCCGCGAACGCGCAAATGATGGCGCTCCTCGAGCGGCTCGTCGCCGCCCTGCCGCGGGACCTCCGGGACATCCTGACCCTCTCGATGGTGGACGAAATGACTTCCGTAGAGATAGCGAAAGTCCTGGGAATCCCCGAGGGGTCGGTGCGCACGCGGCTGCTTCGCGCGCGGGAAATTCTGCGCCAAAAGCTTGCAGCACTGCTGGAGCGGAAACATGAACCCTAACGATAAAGACCGCTTCGCTGAAGAAGTGCTTGATGCCTCGCTCCGACGGTACCGGATTGAAGAGCCGCGCCCCGGACTCGAAGCGCGCATCTTGGCGAACCTCCGCGCCAACGAGCAGGCGGTCCGGCCAAAGGTTTGGGTCTGGGCACTCGTTGCAAGCGCAGCGATGCTGACGATCGCCGTTGTGTTTCTGCACCTTAGCTCGCGGCTAGCTTCCCGTACGGCCACCGTTTCACCGGCACCGCAGGCCGTCGCGCCAAAGGGTGAGACGCCGAAGGCGGTTGCCGTTGCGCCGCCAGTGGCTCGTGTACCTCGCAAGCCGAGCCAACGCCCGCGACCCGCGACGCCCAGGCTACATCGCCCCGAGCAATTCCCGACGCTTTTGCCACTGACCTATCAGGAAGCACTCCTGTTGCAATATGTGGAGGCTGCGGCATCGTCCGCCTTGCCGACCCAAGAGAATCGACTGAGACAGGACCAAGATCTCTCAATTTCTGGATTAACGATTGCGGCGCTTGCACCCATTAAACCGATATTCGAGTCTGACGAAGAAACGAAAGACTGAGGAGGAGACTATGCGTAGAAGGGTCATGACCGGGGTTACGCTGGTGCTGCTGGTTTGCTTGGCGTTACTGGCGCAGTCGGGCCGGGCACAGGAAGAGCCATCGAAACCGGAGCAGAAGGCTGTTACAACTTCAGGCCAGGCGCAGACGCGGTCGTTTTCCGTCTATCGCCTGGAATTTGTGGTTCGCGAGCTCGAAGACGGCAAGCGCATAAACTCGCGCAGCTACAGTCTGTGTGCAGGAAACCATGAGAGGGCCATGGTTCGCGTTGGTAGTATGGTGCCCACTGGCCCATTCGAGAGCGAAGGAGGCGCCAAGGGAATTCAATACCAAAACAGCGGCATCAGCATCGACTTCACACCAGGTGAGTGGGAGAACGGACTTTCGCTGTACACGAGCTTTGAGTCCTCGAACGTGGTCG
>JALHUF010000198.1 GCA_022866195.1 Terriglobia bacterium | reverse complement strand
ATCGGCCCGCCGCGCCTCGGCTTGTCCGCTGCCCTTAGCGCCCCGGGCTCGGAGAACAATGCTATCGTAACCCATTAGACGACCCGGGACAAGCGAGGCTTCAATTGGGCGGATGACACGTGCTGGCTCGGCCCTTCCCAATCCCTTCCTCCCTCCAGAAAGGGAACATTTTTCGTCTTGACGCCGCCCTGGAAGTGGGAGACATTCCGCCTGAAGAAAACTGGGAAGACTGGCTATCTCTCGCCTGAAAGGAAAACCGCCATGTCAGCCTCACGTCGAGAATTCATCCAGAAGGTCGGAGCAGGCGTAAGCCTTGCCTGGGGAGGGCTGCGCATCTTTGCGGGGCCGAGGACTCTGCTCGGCGCTCCAGGTGCGGGGCAGTCCGCGCCGCCGATGAAGCAATTCCTCTATGGCACGCAATTCTTCCGCCCGCCCAATCCGCCTCGCGCCCTGCGGCGGGAAATGCTTAAGACAATTGCCCAAGAGTACAGGTTCAATATCATCCGCCTCTGGCCCAATTGGGACTATGTGAATCCGGAGCCTGACAAGTGGGTCTTCGATGAAGTGGAAGAAGTCATGAAGTATTGCGACGAACTCGGCCTGAAGGCGCTGGTCGGGCTGATGTTTGAACTGGCACCCTGGTGGCTGGAACAGAAGTACCCGGGCGCGCGCTTCACCGATGCGCGAGGCCAGCCGGTGCGGATTCAGGGCAGTCCGAACAATGTTACCGGCGGCTGGCCGGGGCTCTGCTTGGATTGGGAGCCGGTACGCCAAGCCAGCGCGCGCTACATCCAGGAACTCGTGAAGGCCGTGGCGCCCCACCCGTCGCTCTACGGCTACGATTGCTGGAACGAGCCGCACATCGAGCCCGCCTGGGCCCGCAACATCTGGGCGCTGCCCCAGGAAATCCTGTTCTGCTATTGCGAGAAGACCATCGAGGCCTTCCGCGCGTGGTTGCAGCAGAAATACGGCACCCTCGACCGCCTCAATGAAGCTTGGACGCGGCGCTATGCGGACTGGAAAGCCATCGACCCGCCGCGCGCCCTGGGCACTTACGCCGACTGGGTGGATTGGCGGCGGTTCATTATCGAGCGCTCGACTCGCGAGATGAAGTTCCGCGTCGAGACGGCGCGCGCGGCGGACCCCAAGCACATCATGGAAAGCCATGCCGCCCACCATCCGCCGGTGGATGGCTGTGTGACGACGGGAACCAACGGCTGGCGCCTGGCCGAAGTACTGGACGTCTGGGGCATGTCGCTTTTCCCGCGCTGGCAGTTTCCCGTGATTTACCACGGCGCCGCCAAGTTCGAAATCACGCGGTCGAACGCCGCCGGCAAGGATTTCTACTTGACCGAACTGCAAGGGGGCCACGGGAACGAAGGCTTGTGGCGCAGCCCGAAGATGCGCCCTCGCGACATTCGCATCTACAACTGGCTGGGAGTAACCACAGGCGCGAAGGGTGTTATCTACTGGAACTACCAGGCGGAAGCCACCGGGCGCGAAGCTACCGGCTACGGCCTGGTCGCTCGGGATGGTTCAGCCACCGAGCGCTCGCTCGAAGCCGCCAAAAACAACCGCCTCATCCAGGAGCATTGGGACCTCATCAAGGACTGGCGACCCCAGCCCGAGGTGGCCCTGCTCACCGACCAGGACAACGCCTTGCTCACTTACGCCGCGGCCGGCAACGAGGACCCTTCCACCGCTTCTTTCCAGGGGTACTACAAGGCGCTATGGAACATGGATCTGTGGGCCGACTTCATCGAACCCAGCAGCCTGGGCAAAGGCAACTACAAGGTGCTGATTGCCCCCTGGCACTTGATGGGGAAGAAGGAGACCTGCGAGAAGCTGCGGCAATTCGTCGAGCAAGGCGGAACGCTGATTATCGAGACCGGCTTCGGATTGTTCGATGAACGGTTCTATTACAACCCGGTGGTGCCCCCTTACGGACTGGACCAAGTCTTCGGCTACCGGGAGGGCGAAAGTTTCTGGGTCAACGCGGGGACGGAGGCGCAACCGCTGATTCCCCCCAGGAATCTGCCGCCTTCCGATTGGGTCTATTACGAGCCGGAAATTGAGTTCACCGAACCTCTCGCCATCCGGGTGAAGGCAAACACCTACCTGACGCCCCTGGAAATCACCACGGCCACGCCTCTCGGCAAGTACCAGGAGATGACCGTGGCGGCGAGGAAGAAAGTGGGCAAGGGGCAGGTGTATTACTTTGGGACGAACCTGGGAGCGAGCATCGCCGCCGGGAACGACAACGGCATGGAGCTGCTGCGCGCCATCGTAACGCGCGTGGTGCAACCGCCGGTAACGGCAGAGAAGGTCCGGCCGCGACTGGTGCCGGGCGAAAAGCGCAGCCTGCTGGCGGTCTTCAACGACGCTACGGAGGACCGGACGGGGGTGATCAAGCTGCCCGCGAGCTACAGCCGCGCCACCGACCTGCACCGCCAAGCACCGCTTCCTGTTGAACAGAACACGGTCCGCGTCACCGTGCCCTATCAGGATGTAGTGGTGCTGCTGCTCGAGTAGGGGCACAAGGCTGTTGAAGCTCTGCCCCTCACCCGGTCCGACTAGTCGGACCACCCTCTCCCCCAGGGAGAGGGCCGGGGTGAGGGCGCTACGCCGGCTGGCCGGCCAGGGCGCGTGCTTCCCATTCCTCGGCTTCGGGAGTGAAGTACTGGACGCGAGTCTTCTTGTATTCCTTGCTCGAATAAAGCGCCAAATATTCAGTTAAGCCGGTCTTTGCGGAGGTAGCCTTGAGCGTCTGCTCGCAGTCGTCCACGGTTCGCCCGTGAACCATGCTGAAGAGCGCATAGGGCCAATCCGGGTAGGTGGGTCGCCGGTAGCAGTGGCTCACGGAGCTGAAAGAGGCCATCACCATGCCATAGCGGTCAGCATCCTCATTCTCGGGAACCTTCCAGACTCCCATCGCATTCTCCACAAAGCCCGCGGCGCGATGACGCAGGACAGCAGCATAGCGCCGCATTTGACCGCGCGCGAGAAAGCCTCGGGCTTCCTCGAGGAGTCCAGCCGCGGAAAGCCCGGCGGCCGCGGCCAAACCGTCAAAGGGGCGCTCACCGAGCGGCAGGTCTTTCTGGAGTTCACGCACCAAAGAAATCTGGCGCGCGGTGAGCGGGATGTTGCTTTGCTGGGTGCCGCAGTGGGCAGTCTGGCCCGTGGTGGCGTCCGGAGGGTGCTCGCCGATCATGTCCAGATCGACAGAGATTTTGTAGCGCTTCAGCGTAGGCAGCAGGCGCGTGGAATCCGCCTGGCACATCTGGTGGAGCTTATCCACTGTCCCCTGGAGGCCGAGGCGGCTGGTGGGCGCGACGGCCAAGGTGAACCAGAGGTTGAAATGGTGGTTGCGGCGATAGTTGTGGCTGATGCCCGGATGTTCATTCAGTATGGCGGCGGCCCTGCCCTCGCGCTCCGCGGGCACGCTCATGGCAACGAGGCTCGACTCGTAACCCAGGCTGCGCGTGTCGAAGATGGCGCCAATCTGGCGGACGATTCTCTCCTGCTTGTATCTCGCGACCCGCCGGAGGACTTCCTGTTCGGACAGATTTACCCTTTCTGCCAGCCGGGCGAAAGGCCGCTCATCCAGCGGGAAGTCCCGTTGCAGGACATTCAGGAGCTTCCTGTCTTGTTCGTCAAGCTGGAGTAGGTTCGACACAACCTGTTCATTATAAGCCATCTTACTCAGTTCTCCTCGCGGCTGCCGCCCAACCTGGCCAGGAAATGCGTGGGCGCGCTGCTTAGCGCCGCTGCCCCGGGCGCGCCCTGTCCTAGACGCGCGGTCAACACAAGCTAACGGCGCACTTGCGTTCGACTCCGCACAAGGCTACACTCGCACCCTATGAGGGAACGCCGCCAAGTTCCTCGCTACCTTGCGGATGCCTCAGCCGTCATTTCTCAACCGGGAGGCGGGCCGACTTCGCATGTCACCGTTGTCGTCCTCAGTGTCCAAGGGTGCTGCATTCAGGGCGTGGGAGCCCCAGAGGTCGGCAGAAAGTGCCTCGTGACCCTGGAGTGGCAGGCTGAGGAGATCCAGGCGGAAGCCGTGGTGGCCTGGAAGGATGCCAAAGGCCGAGCGGGGCTCCGGTTTCTCCCCATGGACCAACAGAGCAGCGAGACACTACGCGAGCTCTGCGCCACCTTACGGCTGCAACCCATGAGCACCTTGCCCTCGGAGGAGTGACAGGCCCGAGACCTCCTGCTTGGCACGGTGAGCAGCGCGGCGCCGGATCCGTTCGAACACAGGGATGCTTTCGAGCGGCGCGGGAACTGCCGCCAGCGTCCCTCCGCCCGGCACGATCTTCCCTGACCAGAAATCCCGCCACATGCCTGCGGGCAGATAGACATCGCGCTCGCGCGCCCCGGAATGGAGCACCGGCGCGACCAGCAAGTCTTCGCCCAGCATGAACTGGTCCCTGATCAGATACGCCTTCTCGTCCTCGGGGAACACGTAGAAGAGCGGCGACCAAATCGGTTTTCCGGTCTGCACCGCCCGCTCCGCCAGCGGCTTCAAATGCGAGCGCCAAAGCTTCCCGTGGAGTTCGGCAAAGTTGCGGATGGTTCTCTGCGCCGTTTCGCTGAACTGCCACGGCCCGTAAGAGAATTGCATAACGGGCATGAAGGCGGCGGCCTGGGCCCAGCGGACATTCAACTCCTCCTCAGGCTTGAAACCCTCGTCGAGCCCGCCTCCGATGAGGTCGGGGCAATTGAACACAAACCCGAGCAAAGACTGGATGCCGCCGTGGGTCACGATGGCCGGAAGGCCATCCTTCTCGGACCAGGAAGCGCTCTTGTCGCGCAGGCGGTTGAAGAGGCCTTGCGGCTGCGAAAGCCAACCGACGCGCAGTTCGTTCAGTTCAAACTCGCCGCCCACCTCTGCCCAGAGGTCCGTATAGCGATTGCGCGTAAGATACAAGGCTGGTCCGCGTGGGGCGCCGGCGACGGGCCAGTACTCGGCGTCGCCGCCGTCGAATTTGAAACCATCCACGCCATAGCGTTGCATCAGGGATTTGAGGCCGCTCACGTAACTCTCCCGCGCCGCAGGATTGTTGAAATCGATAAGCGCCGCCTCCCCATTCCACCATCGGATGCGTGCCGGTTTGCCGGTGGCAGCATCACGGATCAGCCAGCCTTTCGCCTCACCTTGGCGATAGCAGTCGGAATCAGGGTTCGCGAAGTTCTCCACCCACAAGGCGAGCCGATAGCCGAGCCGGTGGACTTCATCCACCATGGCCCTGGGGTCGGGAAACTTGGAGTTGAATTGGTTATCGCCGTAATGCGTTTGCCAGCCGTCATCGATGATTACGAAACTCGCCGGCCAGCCGCCGTCGTGAATGTGCCGCACGTAATCCAACACATCGCTTTGTCTGACCTTCCCGAAATACTGGCACCAGGTTCCCCACACCGGGCGTTCAAAGACGAAGTCCGGCGGGCGCTTCTTGGGCTTTCCGACGGCGGCGGCAAACAGGTCGCGCGCCGCGGCGATGTTGCGCCCGACAAAGATCGTGTAATGCATCGCGGGCGCCCGCAGATAAGCAAAGCGGAACAGCCCGTCGCCGCCGCGGTTGATGGAGGCCGCGACGTCGTCGTAGGTATCGAGGAAGATGCCCACGCCACTGGAGGTCATCCAGAAGGGTGTCGCGTGATTGGAGGTGGCGAGGAACGGGTCCGCGCTCCACTCGTGGGCTTCGAGCGGCCAGAGATGCGCCTGATCCACGGGGCCTCCGTACCAGTGCCCGCCTGCCGCAAGAGTAAACCTCTCGCCAACGCGTTCCACGTTCGGTTCTCCTTGGACTTCGGCGCGCACGCGGATTTCCTCCGGGGCGAGCGTGAGGTGATAGGTAACGCTCACATTTGCTCGCGCCGTCGAGGCTTGGAGCTCAAGCTCCGAGCCTTTCCGGGAGAACCGGCTGAGCGTCTGAAACGCTACAGCTTCTCCCTCCGCAAAGTAGAAGCCGCCCCCGGCGTCGGGCGCAGCTAGCACAATCCTGCCGTCCCGCGAGACCTCAAAGCGCAGCGGCTGCTTCTTCACTACCAGAACATAGCGGGCGGTCACCGCCTCAATGCGGTCGGCGTGCTCGACGAGCTGGGCCTTTGCGGGAACAGGCTGGAGGAGAAACCACAACACGATTAGAGCAGGCTGGATGTCGTGCCGCCGCGCGCGGACCGGATGATCGCAGTCGAACATGGGGAAGACTCCTGTCACGGCGCTTCCTGAGGATCAACGACGCAGATACGGAAGGCAAGTCTACCAGACGCGAGCAAGGCACACATCTCCCGGGCGAAGTAATAAGCGGCGACAAAGGCTTGCCCCGGCGGGGTAGAAAACGACTTTGGGCCCTGGCCTACGTCTGACGCCGAGACGGAACCGCGTCCGTTATCGTCGTGAGCGTGTCGCGCACGAGGCGGTCAGTGTTGGTGGTAGTGATAGTCCCGGAGCTGGCGCCGGCCAGCAGGCTATCGACGCGATTGTGCTGGCCCAGGACGACGAGTTCGTTCCGCTTTTCTGCGTTCCGAACCACTTCCTCCCAAACGTGCTGATTGTAAATGCATCCCGGATCGCCGGCCTGGACATCCTCAACATAACTTAGGGCGCGCGCGCGGCAACCGCCACAATAGGCCCGGAAGTCGCACACCGCGCAGTGGTCGCCGCGATCCTCGCGGTTGGAAAGCAAAGCAAACAGCGGGTTGTCCCAAGCCTCCAATAGCGTCTGGCGTTTCAGGTCACCCACTTCGACCGAAGGCATGTAAACACAAGGCGTCACCTTGCCGTTGGGTTGGATGCAGCAGTAGCAGCGGCCCGCGCCGCAGCCCCCGATATACTTGGAGAGGACCTTCGCCTGCTTCCCCTTCCCTTTGCCGCCATGCGCCGTGGCCATCAAGCCCTCGAGCGGCCCGTAGAGGATGCAGGCGCGCCCGAACTGCGGCGCCGTGGACATGATGGAGATCTGCCCTTCTTGCAGGTATCGGTTCAGGAGGCGCAGCAAGTTCTCCCGCTCGGCCGGGGTAATATCCATCTCGGCCATGTCCCGGCCGCGCCCCACGGGGATGAAATTGAAATGCACAAAAGTGGTGCAGCCGAGATCCTTGGCAAAGTTAATCATCGGCTCTGCGTGGTGGTAGTTCAGCCGCGTGACGCACATGGCCATGCCCGCGCGCAGGCCCTTAGTCGCCGCGGCATTCCTGATGCCCTCCACCGTCCGCTTCCAGGCACCTTCCATGCCCCGGAAGCGGTCGTGCTCCTCGGCCCGGATGGAGTCGAGGGAGATCTCCACGTACTTCACGCCGCATTCCACCAGCCGTTGGCAGATCTCCTGGCTCAACAGGGTGCCGTTGGTGGCCACCGTGGTGTGAACACCGCGCGTCTTGCAGCGCTCCAATACTTTCAGATGTCCTTCGAGACCAGCGGCTCGCCGCCTGCCATGGCGAGGAAGGGGACGTACTCGTATCCCATCTGGTCAACTAGGTCGAACTTCTGTTCCGTGGTCAGTTCGTCCGCGAGCGGCTTGCGGGCGGCCTCCTGATAACAATGCCGGCAGCTCAAGTTGCAGGCCTGGGTGTAATCCCACACCACAATAAGCGGGGCTGAGAATCGTTGCGGGACGGTAAGCCCGTACTTGGCTATACTGCGCGCCGTGTTCACCAACGCTCGCGCCGTCGGGCGATGATGCAGAGCCTTCTCCTTGAGGACTTCCTTGTTCACGCCTGCCCGCGTCCGAAACAGTTCAATGGCCCGATGCGGCACCGCAGACTTCAGGCGCTCCCAAAGGCTCAGGTCGGGCCGGTCGTAACGTTCAAACACCTCCTCCAGGTAGCAGCGTCCCGCACCGTTGCGGCGCGTTAGCAGCGCGAGAAACTTGCGCGTGATTGGTCTGGCCAGATAGTCCTCGAACTTGTGACGTTCGATGTTCGGCAGGGGGGAGACCTTCGGAACCTGCGGACGTCGCGCGGTGAGGATTGGCTGTGGTTCCGGCATACGCTTCGCGCTCTCGACAAAAAGAGTCCCGGCAAATTCTCGGGAGAGTCGCCAAAATGCTACAGAAATCTTCGCGGGAGGGCAAGCCCCTTGCGGGCAAGCCCGCCTTATCTGCTCGGGCGCAACGACGAATTGTCACACGCGGAGATTGAGACTGTCAACAGCAACCTAGCGTCTAGGCGCGCCAGATAATGCACCCTCCCAAGCCGCAAAAGGAGAATTCAAGACGCGGCGAAGCGGCGGCCTCCGGTCTTCGGACTCTGCGCTATGATGAGGGTGATGGAGTTGAAGCTGGCACTGAAACAACGTGCGCTCGACATCGGCTTTGACTTGGTCGGCATCGCCCCGCTCGTGCCCGGCAAGGACCTGGTGTTTGCCCGCCAGTGGGTCGAGCGCGGTTACGGCGGCGAAATGCGCTACCTGGCAAACCCCAAGCGGTTCGATCCCCGGCTCGTGCTTGCGTCGGCGAAGTCGGTGGTGTGCGTCGGCTTGGTGTATAACGCCCCGCTCCCCTACTCGACAGAAGTCAGGAGCCAGAAGTCAGAAGTCAGAAGAAAGACGGCCGCTGAGCCTGGCGGAGTTCCGCATTTCGAATTTCCAGTTTCGCCTCGCCCCAAGGAAGGAGGGCAAGATGCCCGCGCTCCCAGGGCGTGGATCTCGCGCTACGCATGGGGCAGGGATTACCACGAAATCGTGCGAGCCAAGCTGGAAAAGCTGCGTGCGGCAGTCGAAAAACTCGCTCCGGATGTGGAAATACGCGCCTTTGTCGACACCGGGCCGATTGTGGAGCGGGCCTTTGCGCGCTCCTCCGGCCTCGGCTGGATGGGCAAGAACACTTGCATCATTAACGAGGCGAAGGGCTCGTGGTTCTTCCTCGGGGTCCTGCTGACCAGTTTGGAACTTGAGCCGGACCTGCCTGCCCCGGACCGCTGCGGCTCCTGCACGGCGTGCCTCGAAGCCTGCCCCACCGGCGCGCTGGTGGAGCCATACGTGATGGACGCCTCGCGCTGCATCTCCTACCTCACCATTGAGCTCAAGGGCTCAATCCCCGAACAGTCACGCTCGGCCATCGGCGCGAATGTGTTTGGCTGCGACATCTGCCAGGATGTGTGCCCGTGGAACGAGCGATTCGCGCACGCGCCCCCGGATGGGCCGCTCGCGCCACGTGACGATCGCACGTCGCCCGATCTTGCGGCGCT
>JALHUF010000197.1 GCA_022866195.1 Terriglobia bacterium | reverse complement strand
GGCTGGCGGCGGCGCAGGCGGCAGTGAAGAAAGCCGCGGCGAAGGCCTACACCACAGCCTAGGGGCGAGTGACAAGTGACGAGTGACGAGCAAGCGTATGTAACAGCAAGCGCCTTGCTTGACAGCTTGAATAATTAAAGTCTTACTTTAAGTTCTGATTTGCGCCGCAAGTTTCCATGAGGCTTGCGGCGCTTTTGTTTTCGAACGGGGGTAATAGCTCCTGTCGTGTAGGAAGTGCTCCGGGAATCTTGACTGGTCACTTGTCACTCGTCACTGGCCTCTGCTCCTAAACGTCGACGCGTCGACATGGAAGAGCAGTGACGAGTGAAAAGTGACGAGTGACGAGCAGAACCCGACGGATCTGGCTTGTCACTTGCCACGCGTCACTGCTCTTCAGGTTCGGACGCGCAGGAGCAAATAGACGCCGCCCAAGCCAAACAGCAAGTCTGGAGACCAGGCGGCGACAAGGGGTGGAAGCTGGTTCAAGTTCCCCATGGCCTCGAACAGGCTGGAGACCGACCAGTAGACGATGGCGATGGCGATGCTCAGGGCGACGCCGGAAATTGCCCCTTTGCGGCCCACCGTGAGGGAGAAGGGAATCCCGATCAGCGTCACCACGAAGGCAATCAGCGGAAAGGAGAACTTGCGGTAGAACTGCACGGAAAGGCGAACCACGTCAAAGCCGCTCTGGGCCAGCCCATTGATGTAGCGCCGCAGTTCCAGGGCGCTCATTTGATCCGAGGGCTTGACTTCTTTCTTGAAGTAGGAAGGGCCTTCCGTGAGCTCATCGAACTTGGCGATGGCGAAGGGCATGTAGGAAGTGACCCGGTCACCATCCAGGTCCCTCACCCAACCGTTCTCCAGTATCCAGCCGCGGATGGCTGGTTCCCAGAGGGCGCGGCTGGCGTAAATGCGCCGGGTCAGGCGGAAGGTTTGCGGATCGAACTCAAACACCGAGAGGTCGGCAAAGACGTTCCGGTCAGGGTCAAAGAACCGGTGGTTGTAGATACGGTTCGCCTGCCCGAAGATCCACTGCCGGTCGGGCCGGTAGTAGGTCTGCGGCCGCTTCCCCTTGATTTGGTTGCGCAGGGCGTCTCTGCGCTGATTGGCTTCGGGAAGGTACCGGTCGCCGAAGAGAAACATCCCTACGCTCAGGATAGCCGAGGCGGCCAGGATGGGGAGGGCAGCGCGATAGATGCTGATGCCTGCCGACTTGATGGCGGTGATCTGGTTTGTCTTGGTAAGCAGGCCGAAGCTCACCAGGGTGGCGACCAGGATACTCAGGGGCAGCGCGGGGTAATAAATGGCTTGGGGGAGGAGAAACCAATAGTAGTTCACCACCACGCGTGCCGCGATGTGGTTGCGGAGGACGTCGCCCAGGATCTGGTAGAAGTCGAAGATCAGGTAAATGCCTGTGAAGGTCAGAACCAGCAGCACCAAGTAGAAAAGCCAGCTACGGAGGATGTAATAATCGAGGATCTGAAACAGATGCTGGCCAGCCGGCCGAGGCTTAGGCGCCCCGGTCACCTCCCGGGTTCCCTCCTGCCGTGGTGGGCGCGAACGCCGCTGCTGCCACTGGCGCCAGAGGTCCTCCAGCCAATCCCGGATGAATTGCAGCCGGAGCCGCAGGCGGCGCCATTGGAGCAGCATCAGGGCGCCGGCGACACCGAAGGCCGCGTTCGCCAGCCACAACCCCACGGCCGGGCTGAGGCGCCCTTGCTTGGAAAAGCTCCAGCCGAAGGCCATGATGATGTAGTAGAGAAAAACCAGCAGCACGGTCAGCATTACCCCGACGCCCTTGCCTCCTTTGCGGGTGGAAAGTCCCAGCGGAATGCCCACCAGGGCCAGAACCAGAGAAGCGACGGGCAAAGCCAGGCGGTAGTGCAGCTCCACCCAGGCTTCCTGCTGCTGGCGTGGGTCCGCCGTCGCCGCCAGGAGCTTCTCCAGCGAGAGGGCAGGCGGCACCCGCCAATCGGAGATGGTTCCATTGCCCCGGTCCAGCGGGATAGGGATGTCGGTGTCGGTGAAAGAAGCGACCGAATACGTTTCCGGGTGCTTCGGGTCAATCTCATGCGTGCTGCCCCGCTCCAGGTGAAGCGTCAGGCGACGGCTGTCCGGGTCGTTGACAAGCATGCCGCTTTCCGCTAACGTAACTTTCGGCGCGTCGCGCTGGGTGGTATCAGCGATGAAGACGCCGCGCCACCGCGAGCGGGAACTGATCACGTCTTGCAAGTAAACTAATCGGTTGGGAAACTGTTCCAGAAAGACCCGCGGCTGGATTTCATAAGGCACCTCACTGGTGGTAATCTCCTGCTCCATGCGGTGCAGTTTCCGCGCCGACTGTGGGGCCAGGAATAAACTCATCCAGAGCGCCAGTCCCCAGCCGCACAGGGCGATGATCATGACCGGTCGCGCGAACTGCCCCAGGCCGAGGCCTGAGGCGCGTGTCGCGATCACCTCGCCGTCCGCGGACATGCGCGTGAGCCCGATCAGGATGCCCACCAGGACGGCCATCGGAATGGTGCGCACCAGGATCCCGGGCAGAGGCAGCAGGAAGAGCGTGGCAATGCTCGTGGCCGGCAGGCTATGGCGAACTACTTGTTCCAGCAAGTGCGCGATATAGGGGACGAAGATCACGAAGGTGAAAACGAGCAGGCCCAGCAAGGAATGCGAGAGGATTTCTTTCAGGATGTAGCGGGTAAGAATCCGCATGGGGGGCGTTGGGCGTCGAGCTGCGGCTCTGATTCTCGCCGGGCCGCGCTACCGGCAAACCCTCATGCTAACACACCGGTTCTCATGCCGTAAAGCAATAGCCCTCGAGCCTCATGGCGCAGACCTACCTCATGCTCCTCTGGCACATGCACCAGCCCTTTTACAGGGACTTGGCCGAGGACGTGTACGCCATGCCCTGGGTGCGCCTCCACGCCCTGAAAGACTACTACGGGATGGTGGCCCTGTTGAGGGAGTTCCCCTCCGTCCACGTGACCTTCAACCTGGTCCCTTCGCTGGTGGCGCAACTGGAGGACTACATCCAGGATACGGCCCACGAGGAACCTTACCAGATTGCCTTCAAGCCGGTTGGGGACTTGACCGCGGAGGAACGCGAGAAGCTCCTGGTGTTCGGTTTCCAGTTGAACCGGGAGAACCTCCTGAATCGTTATCCGCGTTTCGGCGAGTTGTTTGACAAAGCCCAGGCTACTCGCCGCCAGGAGGGAGCGGGGCGGCTTTTCAGCGCGCAGGACTTGCTGGACCTCCAGGTCCTGTCGCAGTTGGCTTGGTATGAAGAAAGCTACTTGGAGAATGACCCGCAAATAAACGGGCTGGTGCGCCAGGGTCGTGGCTATTCGGAAGAGGATAAGTCTATCCTGAGGAATAGGGGAATTGAGATATTTAAAGCAACACTTGAAGAATATCGTGAAGCCAGCCGGCGCGGACAGATCGAAGTATCCACCTCTCCCTTCTACCATCCCATCCTGCCGCTACTCTGCGATACGGCCGTGGCGGCGGAATCTCATCCCGGAGTCAGGTTACCCGGCAAGCCCTTCCGGCATCCGGAAGATGCCCGGGCCCAGTTGCGCGCTGCGGTCGCGCAGTATGAGCGGGTCTTCGGCCAGCGGCCGCGGGGTCTGTGGCCCAGCGAGGGCAGTGTCTCGGACGAAGTGCTGCGCCTGGCTGCCGAGGAGGGTTTCCAGTGGGCGGCAACTGACGAAGGTGTCTTGGGCCGCTCGCTGCAAATGGGCTTCTATCGCCAGAGCGACGGGACCGTCTCCGGCGGAAACGAATTGTACCGTCCCCACCGCTTCGTGGCGGGCGAGCGGACGGTGGGCCTGTTCTTCCGTGACCACCAACTCTCTGACCTCATCGGCTTTGTCTACTCGCGTATGGATCCTCACGCCGCCGCGGCAGACCTCCACCTGCGAATTCGCGCTGCCGCCAGGAGCACCGGAGAGCGCCCCGCCGTCATTTCCATCATTCTGGACGGCGAAAACGCCTGGGAGTTCTTCCCCGGCAACGGCCGGGAATTCCTCCGGAGCTTCTACGGCCGCGTGGCCTCAGATCCGGAACTGCACGCCGTAACCGCCAGCGAAGCCCTGGAGGTGACTACGCCCGGCAGGCTCACCCACGTCGTGCCGGGCTCCTGGATCAATGCCAATTTCGATGTCTGGATTGGCGCCGAAGAGGACAATCGGGCTTGGGATTTGCTGGCCGACGCCCGCGACTTCTTCGCGCGCCAGTCCGCAGACTCGGAACTGGACCCGGAAGAGGTGAAAAAAGCCCAGGAGGAACTCTGGATTGCGGAAGGAAGCGACTGGTGCTGGTGGTACGGCCCCGAACATACCAGCGCCCACGACGAGGAATTTGATCTGCTCTTCCGCAAGCACCTGAGCAACATCTACCGCCTGCTGGGCGGGTCTCCGCCCGATGAGTTGGCCGTGCCCATCAAGCGGCCCAGGGCGCGGGCGGTCGTGGTGCCACCCACGGGACGGATTGAGCCCCGGGTGGATGGCCAGGTCAGCAATTACTTCGAGTGGCTGGGCGCGGGCGTCTACTCCCCGGATTATCGTTCCGGCTCCATGCACGGCGGCGCCCAGTGCGTCGAGGCGCTCTATTACGGTTACAATGAGAAGGCCATCTATGTGCGCCTGGACCTGGGCGCGGCCTTTCTTGAGCAGCAGCGACAGTTTGAGATTCGGCTTAACGTCGATAGCGAAGGTCGGGCACGCTGCCATGCCACGATAGAGGAGGGGCGCCTGACCTTGGTCCAGTTCTGGAAGCATGATGAGCAAGTCCTGGTGCCACTGGGGACAGGCGAGCAGCTACATGTGGCCTTTGACCGTATCTTCGAGCTGGGCATCGATTACACCCTCGCAGGCGTTGCCGCGGGCGAGGAAACCCGCCTGCAAGTCTCTGTCTGGGCCGACGAATTACCCCTGCAAGTCATCCCTCCGGAAGGCTGGCTGACGCTCGAACTCACCGAGGATCTGGCGAGCTGGTAGCTGAAGAACAGTGACAAGTGACGAGTGACAAGTGACGAGGAAGGCCGACATGCCTGTCACTCCCCCCTGGTCACCCGTTAGTGCACTTCACGTCGGCGCGCCGACATCTTGCGTGAGCCTTCCATTCCTCTCCCATACCAATCAAATGCCAAAGCCGTGGATTCCCAGCAGGGGCTGGGCCCGTGTTCCCGATTTAAAGTTTTACTTTAAGTTGGGCAGGGTTCGGCCAGCATGGGGCTGGCAACGGCGGCCTGGTTGGCTCGGGTTATCTGCGGCGGTGCGTCCTTGCGTATGGGAGGACGGCACAGTCAACTGACAGGCCGGGCCCGGCGAATCGAGAAGCTGCCAGGGGCGGGGGAACGACCCTTGCACTACTTTAGCCAATCAGGGACGACGACATCCACGGGGCGGGTGCCGACAGGAATCGTAGTAACCAGCGCGGGGCGGTCCGTGCGCAGGATGGCAAGGCTGGAGGCGGCACTGTCCACTGCCACCAGGAAGCGTTCATCAGGGGTCAGGGCCAGGGCGCGGGGCTGCGCCCCGGTGTGCGTCGAGGCCACGACGAGGCGGTTCTGGACGTCGAACGTGGTGATAGAACCGTCCCCGGAGTTGGCGATGTAGAGGACACTCGAGTCCCGTCGGCTGACGGCGGCCCCAGGCTCGCGCCCCGTGGTGATGGTTTGCGAGACGTTGTCGCGGTAGGGGTCCACGATGACCAGCGTGGATGCCTGGGCGCAAAGCACGAAAAGCTCGCCGCCATCCGGCTTGAGGATGAGCGCCGTGGGTTTGGCCCCGATCTCGATGTGCGAGAGGATGCGGCGCGTGGCAATGTCCGCCGAGGAGATTTTCTCTTCCCCCGTGTCCGCTACCAAGACCTTGGAGCCGTCCGCCGTAATCACCATTGGGCCCGGATCCTTGCCCACCTCGACCGCGCCGAGCACTTTCCGGGCCTCCACGCTTACGAAGAAGATTCGGCTGGTGTGGCTCGAGGCCGCGACCAGAGTCTTGCCGTCCGGGGTGAGGGCAAGGCTCGAGAGCGGCGCGCCAACCGAAACGCGCGCCAGCACCTTCGCGGCCTCGCCATCGAGGAACACGATTTGCCCTTCGCCGGGGTCGAGTACGTAGGCCTCGCGACCGTCGCGGCTGAACCTGAGGTCGCGCGCGCCGCGCCCCACGCGCAGCGTCCGGATAACGCGCAAGTCAGGGAAGCCGATAACCTCCAAGTGCCCTGAAGCGGCGGTAACGTAGACCTCGCGGCTGCCGGGCCGCACGGCGAGCTGCTCGGGCTGGGGGGCCACGGGGATGGAAGCCACCACCCGAAAGCTCTCCAGGTTAACCGCCGCCACGGAATGGCTGCCGGCACTCGCCACAAAAGCCAGGTAGGGCTGGGGCGGATAAGACCGGCGCGCGCAGGCAGGGAGCGCCAGGGCTAGACAGCTAAGCAAGAGAACTAGCCCAAGCGAGCGCGGGCTAGGCGCGGCAGGGAGGAGGGACCAGGGACGACCGGGGCTGGACAAGCCCTGCCCGGTCTCCCGTCCAGGATGATGTGGCTCGGGCAAGTCAGACAACCCGCCTCCGTTCAATCGGCAACTATCAATCGTCAATCTCTGGCCGTGGTGCGGCCCAGGATCGCGCCAATAGCAGTGATCTGCTCCATCAGGGCATCGAACTGATCGGGGTAGAGCGACTGGTAACCGTCGGAGAGCGCCCGCTCGGGCTCCGGGTGGACCTCGATAATCAGCCCGTCGGCACCCACGGCCACCGCGGCGCGTGCCAGGGGCGTCACCTTGTCGCGGGCCCCCGTGCCGTGACTGGGATCGACGATGATGGGCAGGTGCGAGAGGCGCTTCACGGCCGGGATGACGCTCAAGTCCAGGGTGTTGCGCGTGTGGTCGGCGAAGGTGCGCACACCGCGCTCGCACAGGATGACGTTGTAGTTGCCCTCGGAGAGGATGTACTCGGCGGCCATGAGGAATTCCTCCAGCGTGGCCGAGAGGCCGCGTTTCAGCAGCACCGGCCGCGGCGAGCGTCCGGCCCGCTTCAGCAGCGAGAAGTTCTGCATGTTGCGCGCGCCGATTTGCAGCACGTCGGCGTATTCTTCCACCAGGGCACAATTTTCCGGGTCAATGGTTTCCGTCACGATCGCCAGGCCGAACTGGCGGCGCACTTCGGCCAGGATTTCCAGCGCTTCTTTCCCCAATCCCTGGAAACTGTAAGGTGAGGTGCGGGGCTTGAACGCGCCGCCGCGAAACAGGCGGGCGCCCGCCTTGCGCACCTGCCCGGCGGCAATGAAAGCCTGCTCACGGCTTTCGATGGCGCAGGGTCCGGCGATGATGGCCAGCTCTCGGCCACCGATGGTGACCAGGTTATCGCCTGAGCCCACGCGGATGAGCGATCTCTCGCTCTTCACCTCGCGGCTGACCAGCTTGTAGGGCTTCGAGACCGGGATGGCTTCGGCCACGCCCGGCAGGCATTCAAATTCTGCCGGCTCGAGCGGGCCCTGGTTACCGGTGATGCCGATGGCCGTGCGCTGCGCCCCGGGGATAGGATGGGTGCGGAAGCCCATTGCCTCGATCTTCTCGCACACGCGGCGGATGTTTTCCTCCGTCGCCTGCGGCTTCATGACGATCAGCATGGGTTTCGCCTTCTAAGCTGAGGCTGCGACCAGGGGCCTGAGGTGGAAGTCTAATTGAACCATTGACCTCAAACAATCCCGGATTTGCGCTCGCTCCGGTGCTTGGCCTTCACGCGTGTGTTCCTGGACCTCGAACACGCAACTGGGCACGTATCGCTCGACCCGCCGCAGGATTGGTCGGATACGGCTACATAGGCTTCGTGACAATCTCCACGGCCTTCTCTTTCTCTGCCGCCGTGAACAGGGCTTCGATGTCCTCCAGCCTGACCGTGCCGTAGTACCATTCGCCCACGGAGAGGCTTTCGGCGCGCACGGCGTAATAGATTTCAAGGATGGACCGCTGGCCGTCCACGTAATTCAGCGCCTCCCACTGCATCAGCCCGTGGAGCCCCTTAGGCCCTTCAATCCGGTCTTTGCTGCGCAGGTACTCGCCGAGTGAGCCGAGGCTGCGGGGGACTTTAGCCGCCAGAGCCTTTTCGCGCTCGCTCATGGTGGGTGGTGCCTTTTTGCCGCCCAGCGCCTGATGCCACTCCTCGATACGTTGGTGGTGGTTCACCTCGGTGAGGTGGAGATCGGCGATAAGGCTGTCGAGCAGCTTCCGGCTACCCGCATCGGCAAAGCGCCGCAAGGACTCAAGCTCGGCGCTTTCGCGGGCGACGGCCTGAACGAGTAGGTTCAAGCCGTCGTCGTAGGCGGCGCGCTTTCCGGTAGCGGGTGCCTGCGCCATGCGGGAGAGGCCGGTGGCCAGGTCGTGCGCCACTCGTTCCCGGGCCTCGCCGGCTATGACGGCCATGAGGGTGGGCACGTCGGCGTCGCTCAGGTTGGCTAAGTAGAGCGCGGTGGCCGCCACCGCCACAGCGTTGCGCTGGAGCTGCGTCGTATCGATCTGCCAGAGATCGTCGCCGGTGGAATGGATGTAGGGATCGGGCCAGTTGGTGAAGTCGACGCCCGGAATGCCGATAGCGGCTTCGTTGAAGACCATATGGTCGGTGGAGTCGAAGTAGGGCACTACCTGCGCGGCGTACGGTTCATGGCTGCCCAGACGCGCGAAGATGGGCCGCGAGTAAGGCACGGGATTCTTGTTCTGCCAGGAGGCGAGGTAGGCATTGTTGCCGCGCGCGAGGCTTGTGACGATGCTCTCCACCACGTCATTCAGGTAACTCCAACGCGAGTAGGGCGTGCGGCTGATGTGCTGGACTCGCCCGCCCAGCGATTGCCGGGCCCCCACCATGTCCTGATTGATGTTGGCGATGATGCGCTCGCGCTCCTCGGGGTGGTCGGCGAAATACTGGTACTCCGACGTGACTTCGTCGACCCACCAAAAGCGGATGTCGCGCTGGGGGCGGGGCAGGCGCCCGTCGGCAATCATGGTGGTGAGGGCGCGCGCAATCTCCAGCAGGCTGGCGCAGCCGCTGCGGTCGTCGTTGGCCGAGGTCTTTTCTTCCTGGAGGTGTGCCGTGAGCACGATGGCTTGGTCGTGGTACCGAGTGCCGCGGATGACCCCTTCGACGAAACCCTGGCGGCCCGGCCGCGTGACTTCCGACTGAACCTTCAGGTGGACGCGAAAGACTGGCGGCGTGGCGGGCTTGTCAGGCTCGCCCGCGAAGATGTGGCTCGGGGCGCGGCCCGCCATCCAGCGGCTGAGCATCAGGCCGGTGCGCGGCGAAATCACAAAGACGGGCGGCGTCGGTTTCTTGCCTTCCTCGTCTGGGCTGACGCGCGTCCAGGCCACCTGGTCGGGATAGTCGGTCCACGGATTAACGCGCTGGGAATAGTAGGAGACAATACCCACCGCGCCCCGTGCCCAACAAGCAAGCTCTTTCACCTTGTTGGGGGAGCCGTAGGCCAGCACAACCTTGCCCGCCACGTCTTTGCCCGCGTACTCGCTTTCCAGGATGCCTTCGCCGACGTCAATCAACTCCGCGGTGATGTCTGCCGAGGGGCTGTTGTCGGCGACCGAGAGGGGCGTTTCACGCACGTCGCCCAACTTCATCGGCTTGGGCTCGAGCAGCCACAGCTCGCCGCCCTTGAGCGTCCAGTTTTGATCCACGCCCTTGGGTGAGGGGCGCCAGGCGGGCTGGGCGATGAACTTGACATCTTCCAGGCCGTAGCTCTGCGCGCGTTCGCGGACCCAATCGGCTTCCTTCTGGAAGTCCTCGGCGCCGCCGCTGGTGGCGTGATACATCACGAGCGTGCGCAAGCTGTCGTAGGCGATGTCGCCGGAAATCTCGTTCACCAGTTTGTTGTAAGTCTCTTCGGGAAGGAACGGGCTCTGCTGGGCAAGCGCGGGTAGGCTGCCGCAGGCGACGAGCAGGGCAACGACCCAGATGAAGCGTCGCATCCATGGCCTCCTGATGGTGAGGGAAAGCCGCACCAAGGGTAATGAAGCGGCGTCCAGTATAGCAGGTCAGTGCGTGCGCCGTACGGAGGAGGCGCCAAGCTGGAAGGGCGCTGGGACGTCCGAAGAGATGCAAAAGGCATGTGTAGCATGTTACCATTCGAGCATGGTTCTCCTGAAAAGCATCCTTGCCGGCCTGGTCTTCCTAGTGGGGGCTGCCATCCTTTTGCTCCTCGGCACAATCGTTTACTTCACGGCGGTCCTCGCTCACGAGGATGGAACAGCCGTAGCATTGGATCCGGTTTCGTTCGCAAAGTCTTCACCCCTGATCTGGATGCTGGCTGTCCTCGTTTTCTTGCTCGGCTTCTCCTGGGAGTACAGACGGGTTAAAGCACGCCAGGCCGCATAACGATTCGTCGCGAAAACCTCCGCAGCGCTGCTGCATGGGGCGGGTGTCTTCACAAGCGCGTTTGTTGACGCCTTTTAAACCGTTCTGTTACCATGGGAATTTAACTTGGCGGAGAAATTTCTGTGAGGGTGGGTGTACACACTTCGATTGCCGGGGCGCTGGAGAACGCGGCGCACCGCGCCAAGAAGCTCGGCTGCGACACGTTCCAGATGTTTTCCGCTAACCCTCGCGGCTGGAGGACGTTAGATCCCACCGAGGAGGAGTGCGTGCGGTTCCAGGCCGCCCGGTGTCAGTATGGTCTTTCTCCGGTCGTGGTGCACGACAACTACCTGATTAACCTGGCCTCGGCGGACCCCCTGATGCGCGAGAAATCCGTTGCGGCCTTCCGGCGGGAAATCCAGCGGGCCGTGGCGCTTGGGGCGGACTACTTGGTAACGCATCCGGGAAGCGCAAAAGGTGCAAGCCCTTCGGAAGCCATTAAGACCTGTGTTGAGTCACTGCGGCGGGCAGCAGAGGGAGTGCAATTCAACGGCCTGATGGTTCTGGTGGAGAACACGGCGGGACAAGGCTCCGCCATCGGCCGGACGTTTGAAGAGGTGGCGGAAATTATTGCCGGGGCGGCGCGGGATTTGCCGGTCGGTGCCTGCATTGATACGGCGCACTGCTATGAGGCTGGCTACCGGTTGCACACGCCGTGCGGGCTGCGGGAGACGTTGCGGCAGTTGGAGTCAACCGTGGGCCTCGCCAACGTCCGGGTAATTCACGCCAACGATTCGAAGACGCCTTGCGGCTCGCACGCCGACCGCCACCAGCATATTGGCAGGGGAGAGATCGGCACGGCAGCGTTCCGCCGCATTGTGCGCCACCCCCGGCTCAGGGTCATGCCGTTCATCTGCGAGACGCCCATTGACCGGCCGGGCGACGACCAGCGGAACTTGCGGATGATGCGCCGCCTGGCAGGAGAAGACAAAAGTCAAAGGTCAAAAGTCGAAAGTCGAAAGTCAACAGTGAAGAAGAGCGACCACTGACAACTGACAACTGACGACTGACAACTGACAACGAACAATGGACCTCATCTACGACCCGCAAAAAATCGAAGCCAAATGGCAAGCGCGCTGGGCCGAGCAGAAGCTTTTCGACGCTGATGAGGTGCCCGGGCGGAAGAAGTACTATGTCCTGGAGATGTTGCCCTATCCCTCCGGGGACATCCACATGGGGCACGTCCGCAATTACTCGATTGGCGATGCGCTGGCGCGCTACATGTGGATGAAAGGGTACAACGTCCTGCACCCCATCGGCTGGGACGCCTTCGGACTGCCGGCCGAGAACGCGGCCATCAAGCTCCAGCGGCATCCCTCGGAGTTCACCTTCAGTTACATCGACCGGATGCGCGAGCAGTTGAAGCGTCTGGGGGTGAGCTATGACTGGCGGCGCGAGATCGCTACCTGTGTTCCGGAATACTACCGCTGGAACCAGTGGTTCTTCCTGCAGATGTACCAGCGCGGCCTGGCTTACCGCAAGAAGAGCCGGGTTAACTGGTGCTCGCTCTGCCAGACTGTCCTGGCCAATGAGCAGGTGGTGAACGGCTGCTGCTGGCGTCACGAGGAGACGCCGGTCATCGAACGGGAACTCGAGCAGTGGTTCCTGAAGATCACGGCCTATGCGGAGCGCTTGCTCGAGGACACGAAAGAACTTGTGCGCTGGCCCGAGCGCGTGCTCACCATGCAGCAGAACTGGATCGGCAAGTCGCTGGGCACGGAAGTGGATTTCTTCCTGCCCCAACTGGGCGAGCCGCTGCGCATTTTCACCACGCGGGTGGACACGATCTTCGGCTGCACCGCGGTGTTCCTGGCCCCGGAGCATCCGATTGTCGAGAAGCTCGTGGCCGGCTCCGAGGCGCCGGAGAAGCTGCGGGCCGAAGTTGAACGCGTCAAAGCCTCGGCGGTACGGGCGCGCGTGGAGGTCGATCTGGAAAAGGTGGGCATAGACACAGGCTTCAAAGCCCGTAACCCGTACAACGGAGAACTGGTGCCCGTGTGGCTGGCCAACTTCGTTCTGATGGAATACGGCACGGGCGCCGTCATGGCCGTGCCGGCGCACGACCAGCGCGACTTCGAGTTCTGCACGGCCTATGGCCTTCCCATCCGGACAGTGATCGTCCCGACGGGCGGCGCGCTTCCAGAGAAGCTGGAGGCCGCCTACGTTGAATATGGGAGGCTGGTCAACTCCGGTGCCTACACAGGCTTGACATCGGAGCAGGCCATCGAGCGCATGACGCGCGACGCGGAAGCGCAGGGCTTCGGGAAGGGAACCATCCAGTACCGCATCAAGGATTGGGGAATCTCGCGCCAGCGCTACTGGGGCACGCCCATTCCCATCGTTTACTGCGATGCCTGCGGGATCGTTCCCGTGCGGGAAGCAGACCTGCCGGTGGTGTTGCCCCCCGGGGTCAAGCTGACGGGTCAGGGCGACTCGCCCTTGGCCAGCGTGTCGGAATTTGTCGCAACGTCCTGCCCCCGCTGCGCCCGGCCCGCGCGCCGCGAGACCGATACGATGGATACCTTCGTGGATTCCTCCTGGTACTTTTATCGTTACACCGACCCGAAGATTTCCACGGCCCCCATCAGCCACGAGGCGGTCTCGTATTGGTTCCCGGTTGACCAGTACATTGGCGGCATCGAGCATGCCATCCTGCACCTCATTTACATGCGCTTCTTCGCCAAGGTGATGCGGGATATCGGCTTGGTGGATTCGGCCGAACCCGTGGCGCGCCTCTTCACCCAGGGCATGGTGATCAAGGATGGGGCGAAGATGTCGAAGTCGAAGGGCAACGTGGTGGACCCGACGGAAATGTGCGCCAAGTACGGCGCCGACACCGTGCGGCTCTACATGCTGTTCGCTGCGCCCCCGGAAAAGGATTTGGATTGGAGCGATGCCGGCATCGAGGGTGCATCGCGATTCCTTCATCGGGTCTATCGCCTGGTGGCGAAGCACGCCGACCGGCTGCGCTCCGTAGGCGCCCCGCCTTTCGAGCTCCACACGGACCAACTTGGCTCCGAAGAGCGGCGACTGCTGCGGAAGGTGCATCAGACACTGCGGCACGTCACGGAGGACATGGAAGGCCGGTGGCACTTCAATACCGACATCGCCATGGCCATGGAGCTGGTGAACGAGTTAAGCGATCTGGAAGGCGCCGTGGAAGCCGGGAAGATTCGGCCGGAAATCCACAAGCGCGGACTCGAGTGCCTGGTCCTGATTCTTTCGCTTTTTGCCCCGCACGTTGCGGACGAGCTCTGGGAAGAGCTGGGGCATCTTGAACCCACCCTGCGGGTTTCCTGGCCGGCCTTTGCTCCGGAGCTGGCTGCCGAGGACGAGCTGGAAATACCAGTCCAGGTAAACGGCAAGCTGCGCGGGCGGATCCGCGTCGCCGTGGATGTGGAGGAGGAGGAGATCCGTCGCCGTGCCCTGGCAGAGGAGAAGGTCGCGCAGCACGTGGCTGGCCGGCAAGTAGTGAAGGTAATCGTCGTGCCGCGGAAGCTCGTGAATATCGTGGTCAAGTAGCGCCGGGCTTTAGCCCGGCATTGTGTTGCCGCGGCACGGGTTTGTGCCGTGGGTTTTTGCTACCTATGAGACTAATCGCAGTGGTCGGGCTATTCGTTCTGGGTTTCTGGGCCATGGTTGCTGGCGGAAT
>JALHUF010000196.1 GCA_022866195.1 Terriglobia bacterium | reverse complement strand
GGTCTTAAGAACGAGGTTGCCTTTCTTGCCTGGTATCCGGTCTTTCAGGTCATCGCGCTGACCCTGTCAGTCTCGGAGAATTCCCACATGCCCCGGCCCCCGCGGGATAATGGGCCAGATATCCACGACGACCCCATTTTCCACGACATGGTAGGCATCATACAGATTGACCGTCGTGGGCGCATAGCCGGGAATCAACTCCACAGTATCTCCCAGTTTGAGTTGGCATCGCTCGTCCACATCAAACAAAGCATGCTCTTCGGCGAAATACCGTGCCTGATAGAAGGGGTAATCCACGATCGTTGGGAGCACGAAATCGATACCGACCGACTTGCGGCCGGAATCCAGCACAATCGTGTTGCCGTGCTGGATGACCACCGTGCCGAGAACGGTCAAAGCCCGGGAAAACCCAGGCACCAGATTGCCGTGGAAGTTGTCCATGAAGACGTAGGAGCCAGCCTGGATTTCCGTCACCCGCGGGTTGTTTCCTGTGATGTCGTACGTGCCGGTCCCCCCCGCCGAGACGACCTCGCAGGCAAAGCCTGCTTCCGCCAGTCGGTCAATCACGACCCCCAAATAATCCATGGCCGCATGAGCCTTTGCGATCCTAACGGTACGGTCCGGTTCCAGCATGCAATGTCCTTCATAACCTTGCACACCTCGGAAGCGAAGGCCCGAAAACTGACTCAGGCGCTGGGCCAAAGTTACGGCCTCATCGGGAGAACGGACCCCGCCGCGGCCCATTCCCACATCGACCTCAATCAGGACATCGAGTTGGCTGCCCGCGGCCTGGACGGCATCGGATAGTTCCCCCGCATTGCGAACATCGTCAACAGCGACGCTTAGATGACCGTGCTTTGCCGCCTCGGCCAGCGCGTTGATCTTCTCTCTGCCGCCCACTTGATTGGCAATCAACACATCCTCGATGCCGGATCGGCTCATCACCATGGCTTCCCAGACGGTCGCCGTGCAGACTCCGATGGCCCCTGCCTCAACTTGCAGCCGCGCCAGTTCGGGGCTCTTCTGCACTTTGATATGAGGGCGAAGCCTGGCTTTCAGGCTGCGTAGGCGTTCAGTCATGAACTGGATGTTACGGCGGGCAACGTCAAGGTCGAGGATTAGAGCAGGAGTGACTAACTCATTTCGAGGGCGACCAAGGGCAGAACGGTAAGCTCTACGAACGTACTCTTGCAACTGAGCGATCATGGGCCTGACCTCTTCGGGAGCGGCTCAAAGAGCCGCGAGAATAACCGTGACCGACATGCCGCGGCAAAAAGACAAGCCAGCAGAAACCCTGAAGGAAAGGCGCGGGAATCCCGGTCCTTCGGAGTACGGGCTCGGCTGAATCTTATAGGACTTAAGCAGAAAGTACGGGAAGCGATTTCTCGAGCCATGGCCAGCACTGGCTGGCGTTGGTCGCGCACATCGCAAAGACCGCGATGTATGCGCCACCCGCCGCACATTTGATCGGGTCCCGCTCGATCCAGTCATACGCTGCCTGAAAAGCCATGCGGGCACGTGAGCGCCGAGAGTTATTACGGAAGAAGAAGGCGGATCATCGCCACGCTCAATTTCGGCAATACCCCCGCGACCTTGTTCTCTTCCACTTTTACCGCCAATGGTTGCTCCCGGAAAGGCCGATTGGGCTTGAGGTCATCCGCCACGAGGCATCGCGCCGAAGCGGCAACGCCCCCGGGCACGTTCAAGAGAACTATTCTAAAATCTTGAGGTTGTTCGGGATTCTGGTTTACCAGCGAGACAAAAATCGTCTTGCCATCTCGTTCAAGTGAGGTGCATGCATTGATACCCGCTAAGTCGCCGGCAATTTTTAGCAGCCGGTTGCCTTGGTGCGCCCGGTACAGGGCAAAAACCTGCCCCGTCGCCGTCAGCTTTGCCGAAAACGGTTCGACTGCGATCAGCCCCTCGTTGACTGGTTGAAAATAACAGGCGCATTCGATACCCAGTTCAGATGCTTTCTCACCTAGCATATTCAGGTGAACCGCGGCAAACACGGCATCGATAGGCCCAACTTCCCACTTATTGCTGCCGGGCAGGGTGAACCACTTGTGCCAGAGGTTCCATTCGTCATACGAGAGGCCGATCCTTCTGCCAGTCGGCGCGTTGTCATCCAAATCCTTCCGCACCTTCGCCAACCACGGTAACAGGCGCTTTTCCGGAAACTGTGCCAAGTTTGCGTACTCGGCCGCGGCCTTGTCCGAAGCATAGCTGGCAGGAGGCGCATAGGCATGAACGGAAAGGCAGTCGAAAACTCCCCCACTCTCCTTTACGACTCTTTTGTTCCAGTCCATGCCGTCGTTCCCCAAGCCATCGCCCGACGCCACCAGTTTCACCGATGAGTCTACTTTTTTCACTGCTTCTGCGTATTCTCTAATCTCGGCGGCATACTGTCCCGGTTTCTCGTGACCGAGCTGAACCTCGTTGCCGATCGACCACCATTTAACGGCATAAGGCGCCTCGAAACCCCGTTTCGCCCGTATGCTTCCCCATCGCGTGTCCTTGCTTCCGTTGCAGTACTCAACCCACTCCGCCGCGTCTTTTGCCGATGCAATTTTCGGGTTGTTATTGAAAGTGATGAAAGGCTCGGCCCCAATTTCACGGCACAGCGCAATGAACTCGTCCGTGCCGATCTCATGGAAATCATAGTTGTCGGTGAAGGGCAGTGTTTCGTGTATCACCGCGACCGTGGGCGGGCGTATGTCCACCGGCAACAGGCCATCCTGCCACCGGTAATTGAAGGAGAAATCGCCTCCCGGCCACCGCAGGAACGGTACCGATACCTGCTTCAACAAGTCGATCACATCCCGCCGCATCCCCCGGAAATTGTCCGCCGGCATCAGCGACACCGCCCCAATCCACACCGTTCCGGGCCCGCTTGCGACAATCTCCAGACTGGCTGCCGCGTCCGTTTTCCGTGGTTTAAGCGAAAACGTGTGCTCCGTCCAATGATTTCGGGCGTGTACAGCAAAAGCGTTTTCAGCGTATGCTGCTTTGCCGCCGGCGCTTTTCAGTTTGATGCTCATGCTCCCGTCATGATCGCTCTTCTCCCATATCCGAAACTTGTACTCCGTCCCTTCCTGAATCGGGATACCCTTTTGCCCAATCCCACCGCTCTTGCCGGGATTGCTCATGAAAATCTTCTGCACGGAACCAGACATGGTGGGCGGCCCCTCGGCTTCCAGCTCAAATTTCACCGTGGGTCCGCCCAGCCCCTGCCAATGCGCCGCGACGCCGTCCGGGCCAGGTTCACCGCGTACGACCGGTTTGCCTCTGCCCAAATCCGTGACCGATTTACCCGCGAATTTGCGGTTGGCAATCAACTCCGCGCCTAGCCCCTTCCAGAAAGCGTAGCGCGTGTGCTCCAGGTTGTGCCCGAAGAGCAGCGGCGAGACTACCTCCCCGGCTTTATTTACGTCTATGACCAGCGTGTTCTCCCCACCTCGCGCTGCCGTTGCGCCCACCAAGGTCATTACTAAAACCACTGCCACACGCTTCGTGATACTCGCCTCCGCTTGCCTCGCTTTCAATTCACCGGCTCTCTGCCGACTTTGGGGATGATTGTGATGCACACTGGTTTTTTGGGGAATTTCCGATTTCAACTTTACCTTTCCGCAAAATCATACACCGGCTGCTCCATCGGTTCAAGCTCAGATCACCATGGCCTCTCTGCCAGGTCGCAATTTCGCCGCCAGGCAGTCTGCCTGACTGTTGAATAGAAATAGCGGATGGTAGCAGACCGACTCGAAATATCCGTTGTAAGCGCTCTGTTCCTGCTCCCCATACACCGGGCTCTCATTGCTATCCATATCCAAGACCACCCGGTGGGGCGGGTCGACTCCTTCCGCCCGGGCCACCAGTTCCCGATTGAGCCTTACCAAACCGGTCAAGTTCTCCTCACGCGCCAGCAAGTCTGTCTCGAACCAGTGCAAGGTGGAGGTCAAAGCTACACCCCGCTCCCAAACCTTCTCTGAGCCCATCAGCCGGAAGGTCGGCTCGCTTGGTAGCCGTGTGGCATCGTTCAGGTCTTCGTACCCAGCCGGCCGGCTGTAGGCGGACTGCCGGAACAAATCCGCCAAGGGAAACTGTGTATTCCGCCCAGTGCGAGAATCCACCAGGTGATTCTGAATGAGTCCGGTCAAGCCGAGGCGTTCATCGAGTTCGCGAACGAGCAGCAGACCGCCATCCGAAGTCACCCGCGACCCTTGAAAATCGACGCGCAAAAACCTGTTGAAGGAGAGTTGAAAGGGCTGATTTTGGCTCTCACCCACTGGGTGTCCACCTCCGGAAGGTCGTGTTGACGTTGGAACCAGCATGAATATTGGCGTCACAGGTCAGTATAGGCTTAGCTCTGCAATTTGAAATCGGAAATGCGGGCTTATACCTCTCCCCTCGAGGAGAGCATCCCTCCCCTTGCCTTTACGGCCGAATCGACTTGGGATCGCCTCTAGGCAAAGATGCAACAAGCTTCCACCGTCAACTCCACGCACACCGTCATGGAGCATCATGAGGGGTCCCATACTTGTACAGGAACCGATGTCTTTCGGAGCTAACGAATTCATCGAGGATTGGGATGACCGGCCCGATGGCCCCGGCCGCCAGCATCATGAGAGCGGCTTTTTCGAGAATTTGGCTGGCGACAAAAGCCTCGTCGAGATCCCGGCCACAACACATTACTCCGTGGTTGGCCAGCAGCACCGCGTTCTCTTCACCAATCGTGTTGGCCACCTCCTCCGCTATCCTCTTGTGTTGACCGGCAGGAACGTAGCGAGTGCAATTAATCTGTCCACCGATGATCTGAGCTAAGTCTTCGACAAAGGGGGGTATGGGCCGGTGAAGACAGGAAACCGCAGTGGCATATGGGGAATGGCTATGGATGATCGCTCCGACGCTGCTTTTCTTGTTGAGTACCGCACGGTGGATCTCCGCTTCCGAGGAAGGGAGCCGATGCCCCGCAACAAGATTCCCGTCCATGGAGACCACGACGAAATCGCTGGCCTGTATCGCATCATACTGCACTCGACTCGGGGTCACAATGAACCCTTCAGGGACTCGAACACTGATGTTCCCCCAGGTGCCAACGAAGTAGCCCATTTTCTCCAGGAGCCGGCATTTCTCGATGATCCCGACCTTAATGGATTCGTAATTATCTTGCGTCACGCTAATCCCCTCCGGCGACGATTCTAGCTCTGAGGTCCCAGAGGTCCATTTGCCTTTCCGCGGTCTTCTTATAGACCTCATAGAGTTGTTGGTAGAGCCTTGAGTTCACAGCATCTGGATCATAGAAACGGGTCATCTTGACTGACCTGCTGACGGCGTCTTGTGCGCTCTCATAGAATCCCAGCGCGACACCAATATTGATGGCGGCTCCTTTGGCACCAAACTGGGAGCCCGCTGGAACACTCACCGGCTTTCCCAGACAGTCTGCCATGATTTGGCACCACACCTGGCTGTTTGCTCCGCCACCCGACAGATACACCGTCTGGGGATCGATCGGCATGTGTCGGTAGCAATCCAGCGTGGCAAAGGCCACCCCCTCATAGACAGCGCGCAACAAGTGCTTGCAGGAGTGATTCAGGTTCAAACCGGTAAAGCTGGCGCGGGCTGTAGGCTTGACGAAAGGCCCCCGCTCTCCGCCGGGGAAGAGATAGGGGTGAAAAAGCACACCGTCTGCGCCAGCGGGAACTGAACTTACAATCTTCTCCAGGTGTCTGTAAATGTCTTCGCCGGCTCCGCCTAGTTCCTTGCTGAGGCTGCCCCCGAGTTCCTTCAGAAACCAATCCAGATTCGGTGTGGCCGTCATGGCTGCCAACATGCGTATCCATCGTCCTTTCACTCCGTGGCAAAGGGTCATGCCCACCATCTTCGGCTCAAGGATGGGCTCATTCATGATCACTTGATGGATCCCGGCCGTGCCCAATATCGACGATGCCTGGCCGTGTTCGATGGCCCCCGTGCCCAACGCGCAGGCCGCCACATCCATAGGCCCGGACCCGACGGGCACACCCGGAGGCACGTCCAATTCTCTGGCGACGGTAGACGAGATAGGGCCTACGTTCTCCTCGGTTGGCTTGACGGGCGGAAACTTGGGGTAGAGATCTTCAATTCCGAAAATCCTGAACAGTTCGGGATCATACTGCCGAGTCGCCATTCGTAACATGGTCAGCGATTCATCAGTCTCGTCGCTACTAATGATTCCCGTCAGTTTGAAGAAGAGCCAGTCCTTGGCGTGGAAGATGACGTGTGCCTTTCTCAAAGACTCCGGCTCGTTTTCCCTCAGCCATACCAGTTGAGCAACCTGAGATCCAGTGAAAACCGATGTCCCGCAAATCTCGAAGGCTTCATCGGCGATTTTCTGGGAGTGAAAACGCTCCACGATCCTGCCGGCCCGTCCATCACACCACAGGATGCCGCCCCGAACAGGATTGCCTCCTTGGTCTATGATCCAAGTTCCGTCTCCTGTGGACGTAATACCGATACCAGCCAGCTCTCTTTTCAGCCCCTTGAGTTCGCGGACAACTCTGCCCAGGCAAGCCCTAACCGCCTCCCACAGTTCATTCATGTCCTGCTCTACCCACAACGGTTGGGGTCGCCGCAGCGGCATAGGAATCTCATGACTGCAAACCTCATTTCCACAATAGTCAAACGCCACCGCCTTGACGACTGACGTTCCAGCGTCAATTCCAATAACACAACGTTCTTCGCGCATGATTCCGGTTCCTCACGTAATGCTTCAGCGGGGTGAGCACTTCCTGCAAGGAGATGCGTCTTCGACAGAATTCAAAGCGTATACTTTATGCTATTCCAGTTCGAAGTGCCAGACCTGACGAAGGAATCTGGGGAGGTCCGGGAAGGTCACGCCACGCCCTCCATC
>JALHUF010000195.1 GCA_022866195.1 Terriglobia bacterium | reverse complement strand
GCTTTGTCTTGCAGGCCATAGACTTATTCTCCTACGTGAGAATTCGCTTCCCTGCGGCGCCAACCAATGGGGGTCACGCGCTCGCTTGGCCCTATATGTAGTGGGCGCCCCGAAACTTGTCAAGCAGAATGTGAAGCGTGCAAGCGCTGGCAGCGCCTTCGCGCCGCCCAGGAAAAAAGGCCCGCTTGGGGAAAGCGGGCCTGGGGAAAGGAGGAAACCTGGGAATGGGGTCGATCTACCTCTTCTTCTTCGCTTTTTTCTTCGCTGCCATCGGTTTATTCTCCTCCTCTTTGGAAGATTAGGGTACGCGCTATGGCCAACCTATTGAGGCCGGGCGCGTCCGCAACCCCATATGTAGTAGTCCGCGGCCAACTTGTCAAGAGAAATCTGCAGTTCCTCGGCGGCTTCCGCTTGCCCCCCGCCCCCGCCCGCGGGATCCGGTACCCTCGGGCGCTGGAGGCTGGCGCCGCCCCGCCGGAGGGAATAACAACATATGTAGCCTCTCTTTAGAGCCTGCACCCGGCGCTTCGCCCGCAGCGTCCGCGGGCAACACAGCCTCTTGGTCGCGGCCCCTTCTGAGGGCCTCCTCCCGCGGCGTCACCTGAAGCCGACGAGGCGATTCCCGCACTCGCGCAGCGTTGACCGCGGGCGGTCTTATCTGCTATTTTAGCTCTTTGTATTCTCACGCTGGGAACGCAACTTAAGGATGCCGAACGTTCAGATCACCTTCCCCGACGGGACCTCGAAGGAATTCCCCCAGGGTGTCACCGCGTTGGAGGTTGCGAAATCGTTAGGACCGCGGCTGGCGGCGGAAGCGGTGGCCGCCAAGGTGGACGGCCGCCTGGTGGACCTTTCCTTCCCTATCGAGTCCAGCGGGCCGGTACAGATCATCACGCCGTCCTCTCCGGAGGCGCTGGAAATCTACCGGCACTCGGCTGCGCACTTGCTGGCCGCGGCGGTGACCGAGCTTTTTCCCGACGCCCATCCCGGCATCGGTCCTCCTACCGAGACTGGCTTCTTCTACGATTTCTATCGCGAGAAGCCGTTCAGCGAAGACGACCTGAAAAAGATCGAGGAAAAGATGCGCGAGCTCGCGCAGGCGGATCTGCCGAACGAACGCGTCTGCTTCCCGAAAGAGGAGGGCAGGAAGCTCTTCGCGCAGATGGGCGAGTTCCTCAAGTGTGAGCTGATTGAGGAAAAGGCAGAGCCGGTTTTCTCCGCTTATCGGACCGGCAAGTTTTTGGATTTCTGCCGCGGTCCCCACCTCCCTTCCACGGGCCGCCTCCAGGCTTTCAAGGTGCTGAGCGTGGCGGGGGCGCACTGGAAAGGCGACGAGCGCTCGCATCCCATGCAGCGCATCTATGGCACCGCGTTCTTCACGCCCAAAGACCTGGACGAATTCCTCGTCAAGATCGAAGAGGCCAAGAAGCGCGACCACCGCCGCCTGGGCAAAGAACTCGAACTCTTCAGCATTCAGGACGACGCCGGGCCGGGGCTGATCTTCTGGCATCCCAAGGGCGGCATGGTGCGCAACGTGATCGAAGACTGGCTGCGCGACGAGCTGATCAAGCGCGGCTACGACATGGTTTTTACGCCGCACGCCATGCGCCTGCACTTGTGGGAAACCAGCGGCCACACCAATTTTTATCGCGAAAACATGTTCGGCGCGATGGATGTGGAGAACGACAAGTACCAGCTCAAGCCCATGAACTGCCCGGGCCACATCCTGATCTATCAGTCGCGCCGGCGGAGCTATCGCGAATTACCGGTGCGCTTTGCCGAGCTGGGAACCGTCTATCGCTACGAGCGCTCCGGGGTGTTGCACGGCCTGATGCGCGTGCGCGGCTTCACCCAGGACGACGCCCACATCTTCTGCATGCCCGAGCAGCTCGAAGCGGAGGTTGAAGCCTGCGTTGAGTTCGCGTTTGCGGTGCTCAAGACTTTCGGCTTCGACCGCTACGAAGTCGAACTCTCCGAGCGCGACCCCGCGCATCCCGAGCATTACGCGGGCACGGAAGAAGAGTGGAGCCTGGCGGAAGGCGCGCTGCGCAACACCCTCGAGCGCCTGAAGATTTCCTACAAGCACATGCCGGGGGAAGCGGTGTTCTATGGCCCGAAGATTGACGTGAAGCTGGTGGACGCCATCGGCCGGCCGTGGCAGCTCACCACCGTACAATTCGATTTCAACTTGCCGCGCCGCTTCGGATTGGAATACGTCGCCCCGGATGGCCATCCCAAGACTCCCGTGATGGTGCATCGCGCGCTGCTCGGCTCCATCGAGCGCTTCTTCGGCGTCTTGATCGAGCATTACACCGGGGCGTTTCCGGTGTGGCTGGCGCCGGTTCAGGCCGTCGTGCTGCCGATCAGCGAAAAGCACGCTGCCTACGCGCGCGAAGTTGCCGCGCAGTTGCGCGCGGCCAAGGTGAGAGTGGAGTTGGACGATCGCAACGAGAAGCTGAACGCGCGCATTCGGGACGCCCAACTCCAGAAGATTCCCTTCATGCTGGTGGTGGGCGACCGCGAGGCCCAGGCGCGGGGTGTGGCGGTACGGAGGCGCGATACCGGCGACGTGGGGTTCAGACCCCTCGCTGACTTCATCTCGTGGGTTCGCGAGCTTATCGACACCCGGGCAACGAAATGGTAAGCTGGGCGACGCCCACGGACCTATGAAGCCGAGCGTCCATGACGGATGCAACCGCTTTACGATTGGCCCCCAGGGACCAGGAGGGATGATTTATCGCTGACCGATTCGTTCGCATAAACGAAAAGATTCGCGCCAAAGAAGTTCGTGTGATTGATGAGGACGGCAAGCAGCTCGGCATCATGCCGCCTTACGACGCCCTCCGGATGGCGCGCAGCGGGGGCTTGGATTTGGTGGAGGTTGCGCCCACGGCGAATCCTCCCGTCTGCCGCATCATTAACTACGGGAAGTACCTTTACCAGCTCAGCAAGCGGCAGCACGAGGCGCGGAAGCACCAGAAGTCCATCGAACTGAAGGAAGTGAAGTTCCGACCCCGCACCTCGGAACATGACTTCGAGGTGAAGCGGAACCACATCGTCAAGTTCCTGCAGGAGGGGAGCAAGGTCAAGGCGACCATCATGTTCCGCGGGCGCGAAATGGCCCACCGCAATATCGGGATGCGGATGATGGAGCGCTTGATTGAGGAAGTGAGTGAGTTCAGCCAAGTGGAGGCCCGGCCCCGGCAGGAGGGACCTAACCTGACGGCTATCCTGGCGCCGAAAAAGGCGGCGGGCAAAGGCGCGGCTGCCGCGCCCCGCCCCGCCAGAATAGCCCCGGCGGCGCCGGTCGGGGCCAAGTCTGCCGCGGCTTCCCCTGCCGCCGCGGCGCCGAGCCGCTCAGATTCCTCAGGATCTTCGGGAGGATAGAGTTGGCTAAAGCCAAGTTGAAGTTGAAGACTCATAAAGGCGCCGCCAAACGGTTCAAGCTGACGGCCGGAGGCAAGATCATTCGCGGGCATGCCTTTGCCCGCCACATTCTGACTTCGAAGTCCAGCAAGCGAAAGCGCAAGCTGGGTCAGACCACTAAGGTTTCCGGCGCGGATGTGCGACACGTCCGGGCCATGCTGCCTTATGGCAGATGAAAGCAGGTGTCAGCTACCGGGTGTCAGGTTATAGATTCTGCCGACACCTGGCACCTGACACTTGTTCTCCAGGAGCGGGAAGGCTTCGCCGAGGCGAACTGGGTGCCTTCACTGCCCTGAAATTCTCGGAAAGGAGCAAACCCCATGCCCCGAGTCAAGCGCGGCACTGTGCGCCGCGCCAGCCGAAAAAAGCTCGCCAAGCTCACCAAAGGCTATTTCCTCACTAAGAGTAAACTCTACCGGTCCATGAAGGAGGCCGCGGACCGTGCGGGCCGGTTCGCCTACCGCGGTCGCCGGCTGCGCAAGCGGGATTTCCGCCGCCTGTGGATCGTCCGCATCGGTGCGGCGGCCCGGCTGAACGAGCTGACGTATAGCCAGTTCATCCATGGACTGAAGAAGCTGG
>JALHUF010000194.1 GCA_022866195.1 Terriglobia bacterium | reverse complement strand
GGGGGAGGAGAAATAGATCAAAAGAAATACAACGCAAAAGGAGATGGCACCGGCCTGTCTATATCCGCCTGAGAATAGGAGGCTAGGCAGGAGGAATAAGACCGCAACAAGCAAAACGATTGTGAGCCACGACGGCAATGCCGTTCTGGCCCCGAGGACTGCCCATGCGGGCAACAAAGGTAGCCCTTTGTGCCCCAGTTCGGCAACAAGAAGCGCGATACCCCCAACAAGGTGAGCAAAAGCTACGTGTACAGCGACGAGTTCCCCAAACCATCCCAAAGCGCCCTGACGCAATTTCATACGCCGTTTGAGTCTGTCGACCGCTCTGCCGAGTTTCTGGAGGTCATCTGAGGTCACATCCCTATCTTTGGCTTTGAGTTCGCTCATTATCTTTTCTTCCTCTTGTTTTGCCCGCCTCAAAAACTCCGACGCGTAGGACTGGACTTCAGGGATTTCGGGCAGATTGCCGTGGCAGGATGCTTTAGCCAGATGGCTCCAGTTCAAAGGCTTCATGACATCGAGCACAAGGAGGTTCCAGCACCATGAAATGATCGCGAAAAGCGCGAATGCGGTAAAAGCCCCCAACGCAGGTGACCCCCCTTTTTGGGGAATTCCCCCTTTCATGTCGTCAATGAGGGAAACGAAGGCAACCGTCAGCAAATAGACAGTACCCAGATCCAATGCGAACTTTCCGAGTGACTGGCCAGGCTCAAAACGGTTGTCCGGTGGCAATTGCAGTCTTATTCTTGCATGGCTTAACCAGTCTGAACCAAGAAACATCAGCATGAGAAGTATCGACAAGAGTCCCGATATCGGTCGTGGGTGCTGCCAGTTGTCGAGGTAATGAGCAATAGTGATGTTGGCTGCCGCGGCGTAGACAAAGCTGATGAAGAGATCCTGCAGCTCGGGCATGTGAAGCTTCCCGGCTTCGGATGTAAATTGCTTGGGACCTGGGCCGCCTCCTGCAGGCTCTGGAGGATCCGTGGGTTTCATGCCACCCTCCGAGTTCTCAGCGGCGCTCTGCAACATGAGTGCATCCAATCCTTTATGTCGATGCTGTAAATAACCGAGTCCACTCCGGGTTCGTAGTAATCTGCGATTCTTGCCTCATACTTAAAGCCAAATCGTTCAAGAAGTGAAGCGATCTGTGAGTAACGCGGATCGACACTGTATGTTTCAACGTACATCTTTTTGAAGCCCATCAGCCCGGCCTGCGTGAGTAATCCTACTGCAAGACGTTATGGCGCCTTGCAGTGCCGCCTGCTGGGATCAACGAAAAACCAACTGGCCCAACAAGTGCTCGCAGGACCCCAGATGTATCTGTGCACCCCGCATACACCTATGATTCGATCATTCTCTTCCAATTTGAACAGTTCCCTTCCTTCTTGGAGGCCTTGGAGGAGGCAATTCTTGTGGTGCAGGAGCGTCTCGCAAGTCCACGGCAATACTCTAGCAGTCATCGACCTCGTAGCAAGGGACAAGACTCCATCCATGTCCACCCATCGAACAGCCCGAAGAGTACTTCCCACCTCGCGGAAGCCAAGAGTTCGCTGAGGGATCTCGCTCGTTGCACTCATATGGTTCTGAATGGTCTGTCGGTCCATAGATTTCACCCCGCACACCACGCTTGAGAACAGCGCCCACCACGTTCGGCGCGATTGCCAGAGCGCCAAACCGCCGGAGGGACAACGCTACATAAAGGTATGCCACTTGTCAACGGCACGGGCAGCATTGGCAGTGGGGTCGCCCAATCGCATCCTTCTCTCGGCATTGGTGATCCATCCCTGCGCCCATTGTATCGCGTAGGTCCGGCGCCTGCTTCCCGGATCGATTTTGGTTGCCATCTTCGTCTCGGCGATGATCGGGGGCGGGATCATCTACATTGATGACAAGGCGCGCGGCCTGCATGAAGGCTATCTGGTTACGCCCATCACGAAGTTTGAGCTCATCCTCGGCTTCAATCTTTCCGTCGCCACCAAGGCCTTCATGGCGGGGCTGGTCCTGACCACGCTAGGTTCAATCGTGGCCGGGATTCCACACCCGCTCGATCCCCTGCGGCTGATCCGGCTTCTTCTGGTGATCGTGACCACCGCCCTGGCGCTGATCAGCATGATGTTCCTGTTGATGGTGAGGGTGAGCGACCCACTGGTGCCGCGCGCCATCTTTGGGGTGCTAAATACGCTGCTCTTTTTCCCGAGTGGCGCGGTTTATCCCATCAATGGATTTCCTGCCTGGATGAAGGTGATTTCCACGGCCGACCCGTTCACCTACGCCGTGCACGCTTTCAAGACCTTGCTGCTGAAGAATACCAGCCTGGTGGCGATTGCCGGGGATCTGGCATTCCTCCTTGTCTTCACGGTCGTCATGATGGCCCTGGCCACTGCGCTCTTCCGCCGGACGCTTTGAAGCGAGGGAGAGGAGCGTGGTACGCTAGAGGGGCGCAGCGCGGCAGCGGCCCGGCGAAGCTCCCGAGGAAGTCGAGCGGTGTTGGGCGCGCGAAACTCGTTCGGGGTCAAAAGAAATGACACTTCTCGACGCGAAGGTCCCCCAGCCATCTAGCATGTCGCGCAGGTACCTTCCCTTCGTGATTGCCTTCCTCCTTGTGCTCGGAGGTTTCCTGTGCCTTGAGTTCCGCAACTATCCCGAGGAGCGAGCCGTGGCCCGTTTCTTGACCACGCTTCAGCGGGGGAACTACCGCGAGGCCTACCAACTCTGGCAGCCCAGTCCCTCTTATACTTTCGCGGATTTCCTTGGTGGTTGGGGTGAGAAGGGTGACTACGGCAAGATCCGGAAATTCGAGATTCTCGGCTCGGAATCCAAGGGATCGAACACCGTCATCGTGACGGTCCGCATCAACAACGTGGAGCCGCCCTTACATCTCTTGGTGGACCGTAAGACCCAGGGACTCGCCTACTCGATTGTCGAATCGACTCGGTGCAACTCGTCCTAGATCTTGGGACGCCTCGTCCCCGCCCAGGCTTCATTGTGCGGGAACAACGGTTGGCCAGAGGGAACCTGCTGCGCGGTTGGGGGCCGCGAACCCAAGCCGAAGCCAACAACAAGCACAGCGGCCAGCGCGAAACACCGGCCGCGAGAAACGCTTCGATGGGGCATGGAAAATCCTTTGCGATGTCTGCTGTCAGTGGTCGGTTGTCAACTGTCCCGAGAAAGCTGCGCCGGCTGAGTTTCGATTTTCGGATTTCCCGTTTCGGCAGTTTGCGGGCTACGCATCTTTGAAGTTGCGGGCAACCGCCTCCAGCAATTCCTGCGCGGAGATCTCAGCCGTTCCGAATTTCAGCACCACGTGGCTGCCGGCCAGGTTAGCCAACTGCGCGGCCTCTTGCATCGTGGCGCCGGCACAGTAGGCCAGGGTCAGCACAGCGATAACGGTGTCTCCGGCTCCCGTCACGTCATAGACGGGGCGGGGCAGGCTGGGGATGTCGTGGATGTCCCCGCCCGATTCAAACAGCGTCATGCCCCCCGCGCCCCGCGTGATGAGCAGATAGGCGCAGCCGAGTTCGGCGAGCAGGCGTCGTCCGCCGATCTCGAGCTGGCGCCGGTCCCGCAGCGGTACGCCGGCCATCAATTCCGCCTCCCGCAGGTTGGGCGTGACCACGGTGGCGTCGCGGCAGATTTCCGGATGCTCCGGCTTGGGATCGACAAATACCGGACCCCGCCGCTGGCGCGCCAGCATCGTCACCTGCTGACACAATTCCGTCGTCACCGTGCCTTTCTGGTAGTCCGAGACAATCAGGGCATTGAGGTGGCCCATCCAGTGTGCACAGCGGCGGGCCAGCAACCTGGCCGTCCGGTCGGAAATTCGCGCGGGTTTTTCAAAGTCCAGGCGCAGTAGCTGATGTTGGTGGGCGGCAACGCGGACTTTGCGCGGGGTCAGGCGTCCTGGTTCCTGCACCAGGGCAGCGCAAGGGATCCGTCGGCTGCGAAAGAGCTCCCGCAGGCGCTTCCCGCTCTCATCTTTGCCAATGGCTCCGAACGGTATCGGCCGGCCGCCCAGGGCGGCGAGGTTAGCAGCCACGTTGCCGGCGCCACCGGGATAGTATCCTTCGGCCGCCTGAGGGTCGCTGATCAGCACGACCGGGACGGGCGCCTCCGGGGAGATGCGCGTGGCTTCCCCGCGCAGCAGCTCATCCAACATGAAGTCGCCCAGCACGCCGATCGTTCGACCACGGAAGCCGCGGACAATGCGCACCAGGCGTGCATGATGTCGTTGCATTTCCCTATCCCTCTAAGCAGAAGTGTGTGCGGTATGAGCCAGCACGGCCTCGACCGCCGAACGAACCTGCTCAAACGTCACGGACAGGATACACTCTGGACGCTGGAAGCGGTAGCACCGGTCGCCCGGACAAGGATTGCAGTCGTAAGGATTCTGGACGATGCGCCAGGCGCCCCGCGGACGCCACGGCCCCCAAATCCGGGAACTGGACGATCCAAAGATTACCACGCCCGGTCGTCCCAGCGCGGCCGCCATGTGCGCCGGGCCACTGTCATTGCCCACGAAAAGCCGAGCACCGGCGAGCGCCGCCGCGAACTGGCCAAGACCCATGCCTTCCAGGCGGCGGGTTGGACTGCCGGCAGCGCGTTCCAGGGCGTCGAGAACCGAGGACTCACCCGGCCCGCAGGAGTAAACCACCTGAAGTTGCGTCTCGCGTTCGAGCCACGCACCCAGCTCGGCGAAATTTTCCGGCGCCCACTGCTTGGTGCTGTAAAGTGCCGCAGGGTGTAGCAGCGCGTATTCACGCTCCCGCGGAATGCCAAGGCTGGTGCGTTTCTCCTGCCACCAGGCTTCGTTTGCCGCGGTCACCACCAGTTGCGCCGGAGGGATCTCCTGCTGCGGCAGGCCTAAATGGAAAAACGCGGAAGCTTGGTGTTCCGCGGTGTGGATGTTGGGCTGGCCCAGGATCGTTCGGGCATCAGGGACCAAGACCTGGTAGATTCCGCGCCGGCGAAAG
>JALHUF010000193.1 GCA_022866195.1 Terriglobia bacterium | reverse complement strand
TGGGGCTCTGCCTGGGAATGTCGCCCGCCGCCGCCTGGATTGCGTTGCGCGGCGATTTGAGCGTGAGCGTTCTCCTGCTGGGCGCGGCGGTCACCTTGTGGGTCGCAGGCTTCGACATCATTTACGCCTGCCAGGACGTGGAGTTCGACCACGCGCTGGGTCTTCATTCCATCCCGCGCCGCTACGGGATTCGCGCCGCGCTTTACACATCAGCCGCAACGCATCTGGTGACGCTGGCGCTGCTCATCGTCGTGGCGCGCCTGGAGAATCTCGGTTGGCTGGCTTGGGCAGGCCTGGGAGCGGTGGGTGTTCTGCTGGCCTACGAACACGCACTCGTCAAGCCGTCCGACCTGTCGCGCGTGAATGCCGCCTTCTTCACCGTCAACGGCTTCCTCAGCCTGCTGTTCTTCGTAACCTGGGGAGCCGACGTATTGATTCATTGAGTCATCGGGCCATCGAACCATCGGCTCATCGGGCCATCGGTTCATCGGGACATCGGAGAATTGAATCTGTGTCCGTTGTCCCTTGTCCGTTGCACCGGACAACGGACAAAAGACAGCTCTGCTCAATGATTCAATGGATCGATCGCCGGATGGCTCGATGGCCCGATGAGCCGATTACTGGATTCTTTCCGGAGTAGCCATTTCCTGGAAGATGAGCGAGTCGAAGATGGCCAGGACGTGCTTGCGGTAGGAGACGATTCTGTCGAGGCTGAACTGGTTCCAGGGGTCGCGGCTCGCTTCCCGCTTCCAGCGCTCGAGCACCTGCGGCGGGACGTCGATATCCTCGCGGAGTCTCTGCAGCGGTTGGCCGCGCAAGAAGAGGCCGTAGAAAAACGCCGCTTCATGCTGCGGTTCGCCGAGCTGAGCATCCACCGTCACTGCCACACCACCCGCCACCTAAAATGGTAAAGCGGTTCCGGCTCGAGTAAAGAGGAATCGCCAGAGCCGAGGCAAAAACGAAAGCACATACCGAAGCCGTTGTCAAGCCCCAGAGCCAGTATTTATGCGGGTCCGACAGGCCCAGGGGCAAGCAAGATGAATGCCAAGTTGAGACTGGCATTTCGTTTGCTGGAAGCAGCCTAATTGCCAACTGCTGCCGGGCAGCGTAAAATTTACAAACAGCTCGGGGTTAAGGCAGTTGACTCAGCCAGGGTGAGAATGGCGAACGGGTGCGCGGAAGCTCCCGCGCTTCAATCGATTGCCGACAAGGTGCGGGCAGGCGAGCGTCTCAGCTCCGCGGACGGCGTGGCCCTCTACCGGACAAACGACCTGCTTGCCCTCGGCCAGCTCGCCAACAGCGTGCGCGAGAAGTTGCACGGCAAGCGCACCTATTTCAATGTCAATCGCCACCTTAATCCCACCAACATTTGTGTGGCGAACTGTAAGTTGTGCGCTTTCGGACGGAAGCCCGACGCGCCGGGCGCTTATGCCCTGGCGCTTGAGGAAGCCTTCCGCGTGGCCGGGCAGAACTGGACCGAGGCAGTCACGGAATTTCACATTGTGGGCGGACTGCATCCGGACGTGCCCTTCGCATACTATCTGGATCTGCTGCGTGGGCTCAAGCAGCGCTTCCCTCACGTCCACCTGAAAGCTTTCACGGCCGTCGAGATCGCTTACTTCTCGCGCCTCACGCGGCTCCCAATTCGCGAAATCTTGGTGCGGATGAAGGAGGCAGGGCTCGGCTCGTTGCCGGGCGGGGGTGCGGAAATCTTTGCCCCCGCGGTGCGCCGCGTCATCTGCGATCATAAGATTGGCGCTTACGCCTGGCTGAAGGTGCATCGCAGGGCGCACGAACTCGGCCTGCACTCGAACGCCACCATGCTTTACGGGCACATTGAGTCGGTGGAAGACCGTGTGGACCATCTGCTCGAACTGCGCCGGCTTCAGGATGAGACGCACGGGTTCCTCGCCTTCGTGCCGCTGGCGTTTCATCCCGCCCACACCGCCCTGGCCCATCTTCCCCCGAGCACGGGGTTCACGGACCTCAAGAACATTGCCGTGTCGCGGCTGCTGCTCGACAATTTCCCGCACATCAAAGCCTACTGGCCCTCGCTGACTCCCCAGGTGGCCCAGGTGGCGCTGCGCTTCGGCGCCGATGACGTGGACGGCACGGTGGTCGAAGAAAAGATTTACCACGACGCAGGCTCCACCACCCCGCAGGGTCTCACTCAGCAGCAAATCATCCGCTTGATCCGCGACGCCGGCCAGGAGCCCGTCGAGCGCGACACGCTCTACCGACCTGTCAAGCGCACAGGAACGTCGGTGGACCTTCAGCTTTGATGTTTTTGAGGATTCGCGATTAGTGGCTCAGGGGTAACTTTGCCCCACAGATTTGAAATCTCAGATCTCAGATTACGGCGTGGGCAGCCGCAGCCCGGAGGCCTGCGGGCACCGGTGCCGGGCGCGGCCCCCTACACGCGAACGACGAACCGGCACGCCTTGCCGCCCCGCTTGATGGACTCCGTCAGTTCCACCTTCACAGGTTTGCCGACGGCGCGCTCGAACATCTCCTTCATGTAGCCAACCGAGCAATTGCAGTACGTGGCCGGAAGAATTGGCGGGCCGGACTCCACCAGGGGGCAGAAGCAGCGACCGCTCGTGCCGTAGCTGAAATAGACGGCGTTTCCCTCTTGGCGCACACCGTCTTTGTCGGCGAATTCTCGTAACCGGGCTAGCAGTTTGTCGAAGTCGCCCGGCTGTGGTTTGGCCTCTGTCGCCTCCCCGTGCGACGCACGGAAACAGGCACGGCCGCAGGCTTCCATGAGCTTGGTTCTGGCCGCCTCGTCGAGTTGGGAATCCACCGTCTCCATGAGCCTCTTGACCCAAGCCTGCGCGAACTCCTGCTTCTTCTCGCAGGGGGTGCCTCCCGGAGCCTGCGCAGAGTCTGCGGCGGAACTCTTTCCGGACGCGCCCCACAGAAGCAAGGCTCCTGATCCCATCCCCAAGTGAACCGACTTGTTGATGAATTGCTTGCGATCCATTGCACACCTTGTTTCTGCCGCCCCCGCTTGCGGCAAAGCGCCAGAGCAGCTAATCCGTGGGCCTCAGGCCTGCGGCGCGCGCAGTCGCCTGCCAGCCCTCGTAGGCCAGCCAAGCATACACTGGCAGGTATTCCAGGGCCAGGATGAGCGGTGAATCCCGGTAAGGTTGGCCGGCCGCGTAGGCGACCATAGGAGCATAACCCAACACGCAGGTTACGCTCATCAGCAGCCACGACCGGCTGGGGTAGAAACACAGGAAGGGAATCGTCCAAGTGAAATACCAGGGAAAGGCGTTCGGAGAGAGGAGGAGAAGGCCGGCGGTGAGGAAGAGGCCGGCGCGCAGTGGCTCCAACCGCTGCTTGAGCGCGTAAGCCACCAAGGCCAGCAGTACCATCCCGACGACCAGTTCCGCCTGCGCCTGCGAATTTCCGGCGCGGACGATAAGGCGGAAGACGCTGTCATTTGCCTCCCAGCCGGCCGCGTACTGGGAGAGGCCCTCCAGGAGGTTCCGGCCGGCACTGGCGTAACGGAGATAAGCGAGGGCTACTAGCCCGCCGAAAAGGCCCGCGTAAGCCCAGCGCGTCCGCTTGAGAAAAACGGGCAAGAGCAGCACCGCAAAGAATTTCGCGAGAAAAGAGAGGGCGAGAAACATAATTGACAGCGCTCGCTGGCGGTTTATAATAAGAAGGATAGCCGCCAGAAGCGTCAAGATCGCCAGGGAATCGTGGTGGCCGTCCAGACTGAACGACACGACCACCGTGGGATTCCAGGCATACGTCAGGACGCGCGGGAGCGGCTGCTTGTGAAGCGCCAGGAGTAACAAGAGCACGACGATACTCGCCAGGTCGAGCCCCGTGTAAAGCCGCTTGTAGCCTGAGACCGTTTCCACCCAGGAGAAAGACATTTCGCTGAGTGGCGGGTAAAGGGTCGGCGTGGTGCTCCCCACCTCCAGCGGATGCCGGGGATCCTGGAAGGCAGAAGGACCCAGTGCGGCCGGGTAGGTGGCGTAGGGGTTGATGCCAGCGCGCTGGACGCGGCCTTCCCATTGGTAGCGGTAGACGTCGCCCGAGAGCGACGGGGTGAGAGGCAACACCAGCAGGCGAAAGGCCAGCGCGCCCGCCAGGATGATGAGCAGGGCGGCGGGGCCCGGCACAAACCTCTCGACCAGGTAGACCCCGGCGAGGTAAAGTATCCCCGCCCCGAGCGCGAGAGCGATGAATTCCGGAACGCGGGCCTTAAGGTCGGGCTGGCGGGCAAGATAGTGGTAGATCGTTCCGAGTCCGCCGGCCAGCACCAGCAGGCCCAGGGTAGGAAGGTTGTTCAGCCAGGCCGGTGATCTAGGCATAGTGGAAGGGTAACAGCGGAGACCGAAATCTGAGTTCTGACTCCTTGTAGTTTCCATGTCACACTTATTCTTCGCCATTCTGGTTGCCAACGCGAACCCGGTGCTCCGCTATCTCCGGCACGTTTTTCACAAAGACCCGTTCCGGGGCATCTATCAGCCCAACGCCTTTGACCTCTCGATCCTGATCCCGTACTTTACCATTCTTATCATCCTCTCGATTTACGGTCTGCATCGGTATCACCTGACTTATCTTTACCTGAGGCACCGGAAGAAGGCCCCCCAGCCGCAGCAACACTTTGAGGCGTTGCCTCGCGTTACCGTCCAACTGCCGATCTACAACGAGCGCTACGTGGTAGAGCGGCTGCTCGAAGCGGCAACCCGCTTGGACTACCCGCGCGAATTGCTCGAGATACAGGTGCTCGACGATTCCACGGACGAGACGCGCCTGGTGGCCTCACGCCTGGTCAGCGAGTACGCGCGGGCAGGCTGCCCCATTTCCTATCACCACCGCACGAACCGCGAGGGCTTCAAAGCCGGGGCGCTGGCGGAAGGTCTGAAGAAGGCGACGGGCGAGTTTATCGCCATCTTTGACGCGGACTTCGTCCCGCCGCCGAACGTCCTGCGCGACATGATCCATTACTTCGCCGACCCGCAGGTGGCGGTGGTACAGGGCCGGTGGACGTGGATCAACCGTCACTCCTCCAGCCTGACGGAGGTTGAGGCAATCATGCTCGATGGCCATTTTGTAATCGAGCACGGCGCGCGGCACTTCTCGGGGCGCTTCTTCAACTTCAACGGGACAGCAGGCATGTGGCGGCACGCCGCCATCGAGGACGCCGGCGGCTGGCAGCACGATACCCTCACCGAGGACGCCGACCTCAGCTACCGCGCCCAGTTGCGCGGCTGGAAGTTTGTTTACGACCCGAAGATCCTTTGTCCGTCCGAATTGCCCGTGGAGATGAACGCCTTCAAAGCGCAGCAGGCGCGCTGGGCCAAGGGGCTGATCCAGGTGGCGCGGAAGATGCTTCCCGTCATCTGGCGCAGCGAGCAACCGCTGTTCATAAAACTGGAAGCCACGTTCCACCTGACGGCCAATATCGCCTACCCGCTGATGGTCCTCTTCTCGGTGATCCTGCTGCCGGCGATGATCGTGCGCTTTTACCAGGGCTGGTTTCAGATGCTGTATCTCGACCTGCCGCTGTTCATCCTGGCCACCTGCTCCGTTTCGACGTTTTACATGGCAGCCCAGCGGGCGCTCTATCCCCGCGGCTGGTGGCGCCGCATCAAGTACATCCCGTTTTTAATGGCCACCGGCATCGGCCTCGCCCTTGCCAACTCCAAGGCGGTCATCGAGGCGCTGCTCGGCAAGGAGTCGGAATTCGTTCGCACCCCCAAGTTCCGCGTGGAGGGTCGCCAGGACAACTGGGAGCACAAGAAGTACCTGCTCCGGGGCGGCTGGATTCCCGCCGTCGAGCTCGGCCTGGCCGCCTATTTCTTCTTCACCACGGCTTACTCCATCACCATTGAGAATTACCTGACCACGCCTTTCCTGGTGCTCTTCTTCGTGGGCTATTCCTACATGGGGACGATGTCGCTCCTCCAGACGCCGCTGCGGCGGCTGTGGAGCGCGCTGCCTTCGCTCCTCCGCCCACGCGCCGTTTCCCCCGCCACGTAGTAGTCAGGAGGGATAAACCAGCGGATGGAGAGCCAGCCCTGGAGCGGAAATCCCTAAGGTTCGCTGGACAAGAAATAAGGTGGAAGGCAAATGGCCCGAGTGGCCAGTTCCTGGATCTAGCTGCGCAGGGATACCACTACGGCGACAACTATCACCACGACAAGTAAACCCATCCAGACCCATCCGAGGACTATCCCTGCCGTTGCCATGCCACGCCCGCTTAGCTTCGCGGGGTCTCTGTCAATTTCCCTCCTAGCAATGTAGCCGAAGACGAGAGCCAGGATTGATGTGATCCAGTAGAACCACACGATACCCAGGACCAGGCTCGCAATGGCCATGCCGCTCACTCGCGAGCTCGCAGGCGGAGCCCAGACGGGAGAGGCGCCCGCGGCACCACCAAGCACGAGCGCCGCTCCGCAGTACCGGCACTTTATTGCCTCATCCTGGATTTCCTCGGCACAGAACGGGCACCGTTTCACAAATCACCTCCCTCGAGAGCTCAACCAGCGATGGGGGGACTTTGCTCATTCGCAGGCTTATCCGTTTCTTGCCGGATGACGCCAGTCTCATCGGTGAAGTAATAGTTCAGGCCCGTAGTGCCAGGCGTAACAGGGTCCGCGTGGAGCGTGTACTTATCCACACGCCCGTCAGCACCTTTTTCCCCGGGAGCGTACATCAAAACGTAGCCGGACCTCGTGCCAGATGCCATTACCTCGTCGATCAGGTCGGCGGCATCGGCGTCCGGCGCTGCGCCGCTCCGTGGAGGTCCGAGTGCCGCCAAGCTAGTTGGATAGCCCTGGTTATATGTCGACGCATAGGTTATGGCTGCCGTGTTGATAGTCCGCAGAGACCCGACCGCTGACGCCTGGTTGGCGGCTATTCGGGAACGCACAAGGTTGGGAATAGCAATCGCCGCGATGATCAAAAAGGGAATCAGCGCAATGCCGCAATACCCCAGGACAAGCCCGGCAATAGCCATGCCCTTGCCTTTCAGGCGCCCGGCGCTGCGCTTTATGTCGGAACACGACAGATGGCCCAAAACTACGGCCAGTATTGCCGCCGGAAACAGGAGGAAAAAGAAACCAAGGATGAGGCTGGCGATCGCTTTCCCGCTGGTTTCGGGATGAAGCGGTTGGCCTGGCGGTGCCGCCAGCGCCAAATCGGAATTGCAGTACCGGCAAATCCTGGCGTCGTCCTGGATTTCCTCAGCGCAAAAGGGGCACTTCTTCATGGTGGGAACCTCCTGATTTTGGGGGCAGCATACTCCCTCACCCTCATATAATCAATTGAGAATCGGCGCGCAAACGAACACTACTCGCGGACGCTGCCGCTATCGCTTGACGCGAGGTTTATGCTAAGAGTTCAACTTGAGGGGAGAACATGCAACGAGAAATGCGGCGCGATCTGTTCTGGTTTTGGGCGGGCTTGGCGCTTGTGGCGATAGTGCTGACGGTCGTTCCGGCCGCGGCCTGGGAGCGCGAGCCGCTGGCGGCGTTTCACGAGCGGCGGGTGCGCCTGCTGCGCGAGATTGGGGGCAACGGCCTCGTGGTGCTCTTCGGCTACCGCGACCAGGACGTCGGGGTCAGCACCACACCCTTCCGCCAAAACGAGAACTTCTATTACCTCGCCGGGTGGAACGAGCCGGAAGCCATCCTTCTGCTGGTTCCGAAGGTGGTGGTCGGCGCGACCCAGACGGTGGAGTTGGATAAGGAGATTCTCTTCATCCCTCCGCACGACTACC
>JALHUF010000192.1 GCA_022866195.1 Terriglobia bacterium | reverse complement strand
TCCCCGCCAGGATGCGGCGAGTATTCCCGCAAATGTGCAGACGCACGCGTGTGCCCATGGCGTGTAGCCCGTCAACGAGTTTCTTCTCGTAAGGCCAGACAAACTCTTCGTAGATGGCCGGCCCCACCAGCGACGCGGCCGCGTCGCCGACGCCCATCAGGTCCACGCCCGCCTCAACCTGGACCCGGGCAAAAGGCAGCTCCATCTCCACGACAAACTCGAAGAGGTCACGGACAAACACCGGGTCGTCGTAGAAATCAAGCATCAGGGTGTTGATGCCGCGCAGGTCCGCCGCCTCGGCGCAGGGGCCCTCGATCCAGCCTTCGATTAACTTCTCTTTCCCGACGCGTTCCTTGAAAAGCGCGGCGGCGCGGACGCGGTCGTGCATACGCCCGCCACTGAGCGGCTCGGGGGCTTTCAGGCGCGTTAGTTGGGTCTTGTCGGCTAGGCGAGCGCGGGTTTCGTCAATCGCCGGCGGCTGATCGTCGAAATACACGACTGTGGCCCCACAGTCCGCCGCCTCGCGCGCCGGATCGGAGATGGCAGATACATAATCAAAACTGAATTCCTCGGCCGTGCGGATCTGGGCGTCAACCAGAACGCGGTGATCGGTGGCATACGCCCGATACGTGGCGCCTATCCGGTCGGCAGCGAACATCATGGTGATTGGCATGCAGGGAAGATGGTCAACAGGCCGTCCTCCCAGCATCGCCAACACGCGTTCGCGGCTAGTCATAGATGCCTTCCTCGCGCGCCGTCGCAACAAATGCGTGAAGGTTCTCCGAGGGAGTCGAGGTGGGGAGTGCGCAGCCCGCATTCAGGAGGAAATGCCCCCCTGGCTTCCAGACGGAAATCAGTTCACGCGTTTTCTGGCGCACTTCCTCAGGTGTGCCCCGCGCCAAAACCCCGCTCGGATCGACGTTTCCGAAAAGGACGTGATGGGCTCCGACCGTACTCTTGGCCTTTACTGCATCGGTCTTGTAATCCAGTTCAAAACCGCAGAAGTCGTACTGAGAAAATGAATCAAGGATTTTGGTGGTGTCACCACAAATGTGGATGACCGTGAAAATACCTTCCGCCGCGAGTTGCCTGACCAATCTCTCTTCATGAGGCCGAACGAACCGAGAGTACATTGTCGGTGAAATCACGTCCGGTCCCCCCAGGCTATCGCCGAGCGAGGTGAAATGTGCACCTGCCTTGACGAGCGCGCGATGCACCGCCAGGTGGCTTTCGTAGCAGACCTCGAGCAGCCGCCCGATAGCCGGGTTCGCCGGGTCCGAGGCCAAGTCCATCAAGAAGTCTTCGATGCCGCGAACCAAGCACGCCAGAGAAAACGCCGCCTGGTCAGCATTGCCACGAATGGCCACCTCGTTGCCAACCTGCCTGGCCAGTATCCGGATCGCCTCAAGAAGCGCCGGAATGCGCCCGTCGGTCTCGGGATTGACGACCTTAAGGCGACCGACTTCGTCCAGACCCCGAATGGCCGGCGCGACGATGCGGCCGGGCTCGTCCGGCGCGCACTCGGAGGTTGCACCCATGGCCTCGGCCAGCATCGTCGTGTCAGTGTCGACCATGATGCAGTCGTGACCGTACTTCTCAACCGCCTCCAAATGGACTCGCGCAATCGCCTCGGGATCGCGGCGGTATTCCTCCATAGGAATACCTGCCTCGCGGACCGCCAGCATGAAATTGTGGAGACACACGGGAACCCGGTCAGGAATCTGACCTGCCAGGACGGCTCGCACTCTTTCCAAAGAGTTCATCGCTTCTTTTCCCTTGCGCCCCCCAGGTGCAAGGTTGTGCGTCAGCCCGATCGAGCCGCGTGCCCGTCACGGCCTAGCCGCTCGCGCATAGTCGGCCAGGGCGCGGACATTGGCTTTCGGCGTGTCGCGGGGGATCTCGCAGCCCGCCCCCACAACGTAGCAGCTGCCCGCTTGGCGATGGCATTCGGCCACCGCGTCATATACGGATTCAGCCGTTCCGTCCCGCAAGACGCGCACGGGATCAATGTTGCCGAGCAGAACCTGTTGCGGTCCCATCGTTTCGCGCGCCTCCGCGAGGGGAGTAAGGGAATCCAGGTCGACGATATCGCAGCCCAGCCGGCCCATTCCCCCCAGAATCCGGCGTGTGTTGCCGCAGATGTGGAGTCGTACGCGGGCGCCCATCGCGCGCAAGCTGTCCACCAATCTCTTCTCGTAAGGCCAAACAAACTCCTCATAGATTCCGGGCCCCACCAGAGACGCCGCCGGATCACCCACGCCGATGATATCTGCGCCCGCCTCGATTTGCGTGCGGGCAAAACCTGTTCCCACTTCCAACACGAAGGCGAACAGGTCACGCACAAAGGCCGGGTCATCATAGAAATCGAGCATCAGAGTGTTGATGCCGCGGAGGTCGGCCCCCGCGCCGCACGGACCTTCGATCCATCCCTCCACGGCTTTGTCGCGCCCTACCCGTTCCTTCAGGAGGGCGATGCCTTGGACGCGATCGTGCATTCGCCCACCACCGAGAGGGTCCGGAGGCTTCAGCCGGACCAAGGTGGTCTTGTCTGCCAGCAGGGCCTGCTTCTCAATAATCGACGGGGGCTGATCCTCGAAGTACGCGACGACGGCACCGCAGTCGGGCGCCTCGCGCGTTTCCGCAATGCACGAGACGTGGTCGAAGTTGAATTCCTCCGCCGTGCGAATCTGGGCTTCGGCCAGGACGCGATAGTCGAGGGCGTAATCCCGATATTTCACGCCGATCCGGTCGGCGGCGAACATCATCGTAATCGGCATTACAGGGAGATGATCGGCGGGCCGCCCCTCCAGCATGGCCAAGACTCGCTCGCGGCCGTTCACGGTTTCACCTCCTCAGCCGCGATGATGCCTTCGTCGTATTTGGCCACCACGCGCCACCCCGGCGGGACCACCAGGAATTCTTTTTCCTCCCAAATACCGTCTACCAGACGCTGGATCATGGACAGGTCGCCAGCAACCTTCTCGAATCTCCAGCCGCGCCGTGCTGCCTCCTCGCGCGTGCGCTGCTCGAAGGTTCCGTCGGGCTCGACGCCCATTTCGATGAAGGTGAATTGCGTGTAATGTTTCGTATAGTCGCCGAGAGTCTCGTAAAGGTACTTCGCGTTGTCTTCACCGTACTTGGCCACCAGTTCATCGTAGGTCAGGTCCATGCCGACCTGATGGGTAATCGAAAGCTGCTTCAATTCGCCCGCAACTTCTCCGCGCTCAATCCAGCCCGTGGTCTCACAGTAGGCGCCTGGGTGATTGTGGAAGTAGTCCTGGTACCGCTCCTTGCTGCCAAAAAACATCGTGATGCAGTCGTGCGCTCGCGGCACGACCAGCGTCAGCGAACGCGCTACGAGCCCTGCGAGTCCGTTGTTGCAGAGCCCGTAGCCGAAAAGCACCGCCTCGTGCGTGGCTGGATCAACGCGATCCAGCGCGGCCTGCACGCGTTCCAGCATGCCCGCGCTGCCGATATCGTGCAGGCCTTTAGGGAGGAACTCGACGTCCACCGTGTGTGGCGACCGCGCCACTGCGGCACACATCTCGCGGTAAAAGATTTCGCAGCTGATGAGTTTTAAGCGCAGATGGATTCTCTCGACCCTGCGGCATCCTTACGGGTGCTTCCAGCTTCGCATGACCTCTTTCATGGCGCGGACAAATTCCGGCCCGGTACCGCAACAGCCGCCCAGGAAGCTCGCACCCGCCTCCAGCAGGGCAGGCACGAAGCTGGCGAATTCCTCCGGCGTCGTTCGGTAGACTGCGCGTCCCTCGACCATTTCGGGCAGCCCGGCGTTCGGCTTGATCCAAATTGGTCGATCAGTTGCAGCGCGCAGGCGGCGGCAGATGGGAACGTAGCCGGCAATTCCCAATCCGCAGTTTGCGCCGATGACGTCCGCGCCGGCGGCCGTCAACTCCTTGGCGGCTTGCTCCGGCGTCGTGCCCATCATCGTCCGGTCCTTGTCCCTGCCCGAGTCAAAAACCATGGAAGCTACCACAGGCAGGCCTACCTCACACGCGGCAGCGACAGCCAGCCTCGCCTCAGCCAAGTCCGCCATGGTCTCGACGGCCATCCCATCCGCTCCGGCCGCGACCGCCGACCGCGCCTGCTCTGCAAACGCCCACCGCAGGTCATCTTCGCTGACTTCGCCCGTCATCAACATCTTGCCGCTCGGGCCGCACGAGGCAAACACTTTGGCCCGCCCGGCTGCAGCGCGGCGTGCGATCTCGACGCCAGCCCGATTGATTTCCTCCACCCTGTCCGCCAACCCGTAGCCTGCCAAGGCTACGCGGTTAGCCCGGAAGGTGTTGGCCAAGATGATGTCGCTTCCCGCCTCCACGTAAGCGCGCGCGACCTCCTCAACCCGGTCTGGGTGCGAGAGGTTCCAGGTGTCGGGACATTCCACCGTCGCCAGACCGCGCGCCTGCAATTGAGTCCCCAAGGCACCGTCCGTGATGACAGGCCCGCGTGCCAACAGTTCTGCAACGAGCATCTTCATCGTTGTCTCCTGCTCACCCCTTCCGCAAGAACACCCGCAGCACTTGAAATCAAGCGGCGGGCAGCCCCAGTTTCCCTTCCCGGTAAGCGCGGATATATTCTACACAGTATTCGTCACGCCCCAGCAGCGCTTCCGCCGCCTTGATATTCAGCATCAACTGTCGGTCACACGGATCGACGATGGCGGCATCCAGCCCTCGCGCCATCAGCAGCAGCAGAAAGACCTCATTGAGCAGCTTGCGCTCCGGCAGGCCGTAGGAGACGTTGCTCACCCCCGCGCTGATGTGTACGCCTGGATAGCGCCCCCGGACCTGGCCGATCGCTTCCAACAGAGCCTTCCCGTGTTCGGAGCCGGTGCTAGCCGGTAACACACAGAGGTCAACATAGATATCGTCCAGCGCGATTCCCTCCCCGGTGAGTCCGTCTACCAGGCGGCAGGCAGTGGCGACGCGGTCCTCCACGCCGGTAGGTGGCCCCGCCGCGCCCATGCAGAGGGCGATCACCTTGGCGTGATACTCCTTAAGCAGAGGAAGCACCGCTTGGTAACGGGCCAGCTCATCCGTGATGGAGTTGATCATGGGTCGCTGCTTGCACAGGGGCAGCGCGCTCTTCAGGGCTACCACGTCGGCGCTATCCAGGCAGAGAGGAATTTCCAGTGCCTCCTGCACGACATTCACCAGCCAGCTCAGGCATTCCACTTCCTGCCCGGGGATGCCGCCATTCACGTCCAGCACGTTCGCTCCGGCATTCACCTGATTGTGCGAGATCTCCTTGATGTACTCGGCATCTCTGTTCTGCGCCGCTGCGCCGACGCGCTTGCGCGTGCAATTGAGGAGCTCACCGATGATGAACATGTCGTTCCACTCCCTTCCGAGTCTCATCCCCCGACGTGCATTTCCGTTCTCTTGCAGAGGTTGTCCAGCCCGGCCAGACGATTGGCCAAGGCGTTAGTATCGTCCAGGCACCAGTCGCGGGGAGGAACCAGCGTGCGCGCGAATTTCTTCGGGTCCTCGCCCAGGACGAGCGTGGCGAGGTAGATCGTGTTCCAGATGCAGGGAAGCTCGGGGCGAGCCTCGCAGCTCCCGTCAATCCGTGAGCCTCCGCACGGGCCGTTGCGCAGTTCCTTGTAGCACCAGCGCATGGAGCAGCCTGCGTAACTCAGGTGTTCCTGGATACAGTCGCCGCAACTGATGCATCCCAGAGTCGCCTTGCGGTAGAGAGTGGCGG
>JALHUF010000191.1 GCA_022866195.1 Terriglobia bacterium | reverse complement strand
GGGGGTCCAAGCCCGACATCGGATCATCCAGGAAAACCAACTGGGGGTCATTGATAAGCGCCTGGGCAATTCCTACTCTTTGCAGCATACCCTTGGAGAATTTGCGCAGGGGGATGTTGCGCACCTCGGCCACGCCCAGGCGCTCCAGCAACCGGCCGGCCCGCCGCCGGCGTTCGGAAGAGCGGAGGCCGAACAGTTCCCCGGCGTAATTCAGGAACTCCTCGGCCGTAAGGTGGTCGTAGAAATAAGGGTTTTCCGGCAGATATCCGACGCGGGCGTGCATGGCGATGTCATCGAGTTCCCGGCCCAGGATGCGCGCGGTCCCCGCCGTGGGAAAGACCAGACGAAGAAGAATCTTCAGGGTGGTGGTTTTCCCGGCGCCGTTCGGCCCCAGCAGACCGAATATCTCACCCGTCGCCACGCGCAAGTTCACACGCTCCAGGGCGCGTTTCATCCGCTGGCGGAAAAACCCCACGTCGTAGTCTTTCGTCAGGTCAAAGGTTTCGACGGCGAACATGATTACGAATCGAAAGATCCCGCAGATATCAGGCTTTCCGCTTCTGCGTGGCAAAGCAGAGCCGCGCAGCCCCAGGAGCCCGCCGATACTATAACTCAATGGACCGGAGATGAGGAAGGGCCGGCAGGCCCGCCGACATTCAGGCGAATCACGCCACTCGGGTCAGTGTAGAAGTAGCGAATGCCGGTGCTATTGGGAACGGCTGGGCTGGCCTGGAGGGAATAGGCGTTATATGTGCCCGCGGTAAGACCACTGGGGGTGTAGCTGAAGACGTAACCGCTCTTCCGGCCTGAGGCCAGGGTGGCGTCGAGCAGGTCCGCCGCCGCGGCCGTCGCCGGCCCGCTCGGAGGAGGCCCAAGCTGCGCCAGGGTGCTGGAGTAACCCGCTTGGTAGAAGGCGCTGTAGGTTACCTCGGCGGTGTTGATCAGGCGGCAGGAACTGACGGCTGACGCCTCGTTGGCAGCCACGCGCGCGCGGAGGAGATTGGGGATTGCCATTACGGCGATGATGAGAATAATGGAAATGACAATCAGCAATTCGATGAGTGTGAATCCGGTCTGCCGCCTCACTCTAGTATCCCTTTGACCATGCTAGCCGTTCAAACCTAGTTTCGGAGCCTAAGCGCGCGCCACTCCCGCAGCACGGCGGTCCCGCATCCTGGTTCCGGCACCATATGCAGCATGCCGCGTGCCACTTTTCAACCGGCGAAAGCCCTTCGGCCACGGATTGTGCTGGGTTTTTTGCACGACGGAAGCCGACGCTTCCACGCGCCTGGCAGGCGACCTCTACACTACTGCGTGTCGCGGCAACACCCTTCGTCGGGGGCAAAGACCGCCGCAAAGAAAAAGGGGGAACTCCTCGTTCCCCCCAGTTGGAACTCCGTCAGACCCGTGTCCCGCAGCCTGGCTAACCAGCGAGTGGAGAGTCGGTCGCGGAAGCGGTCCCCGTAGTGTTCTGGCGAATCACTCCCGACTCGTCAGTGAAGTAGTAGTTGGTCCCCGTGCTAGTACTGATCGGACTGGCGGTGACGCCGTATGTGTTAATCCTACCGGTCGTATCCGGCGTGCCAGCGGTGTAGACGAACAGGTATCCACTCTTCGACCCGCCGGCCAAAACGCTATCAAGCAGGCCGGCAGCGGCAGCTGTGGGTGGCACAGCCCCAGGCCCCAACGAAGGCAGATCCGGGCTGAACCCCGTGTTGAAGGTTGACGCGTAGGTGATCTCACTCGTGTTGATCGTGCGCAGGGATCCGACCGCGGAAGCCTGGTTCGCTGCGATCCGCGAACGCAGCAGGTTCGGGATGGCAATGGCCGCGATGATCAGAATGATCGCCACGACGATCAGCAACTCAATCAGCGAAAAGCCGCGTGAGTCTTTCCTCATTCTTTCCTCCTTGTCTTGCTTCCATTCTGAGACTTCCACGAATGGCCAACCTACAGGGAGCAACTGGCGTTCCAAATGACAGGCCAAATCGCTAGTATCTTGAAGAATCAACTAGTTGAAACACCGCGACTTATCTACGCAGTGAAATGAGATTGGCGTCTTCGACAGGAACACCCAAGGCCACCTGCCGGTTTTTGGCCAGGGGCGGTGACAAATTTTGTCAAGATGTAAGACACCGAGTGAGTCCCGCACCGGGTGTTTTTGTCGCTTCT
>JALHUF010000190.1 GCA_022866195.1 Terriglobia bacterium | reverse complement strand
TGCCCACGGTGAAGTGGTTCTTGGGCTTCTCTGCGGCGGCGTTGTCGAACGTGGCCTTGACCATGGCCGGCGTGAATTCCTTCGACGAGAGCCCGTAGCGGCCGCCGAGAATCCTGGGCATGATGTGGAAGGGCGCTTGGCCGCTCGCGATGGCTTCGCTCACCGCGGTCACGACGTCCACGTACAAGGGCTCGCCCGCCGCGCCGGGTTCCTTCGTCCGATCCAGCACGGCCAGCGTCTTCACCGTCGCTGGCAGAGCGGCGACGAAGTGCTCGACGGAGAACGGCCGGTAGAGGCGCACCTTCAACACCCCCACCTTCTCGCCCCGCGCCATCAGATATTCCACCGTCTCCTGCGCCGTTTCCGCGCCCGAACCCATCAGCACCACCACGCGCTCGGCATCCGCAGCGCCCACGTAATCAAACAGGTGATATTGCCGCCCCACCAGGCGCGCGAACTTGTCCATCACGTTCTCGACAATGGTCGGCGCGGCCAGGTAATAAGGATTGACCGTTTCGCGCGCCTGGAAGAAGACATCGGGATTCTGCGCTGTGCCGCGAATGAAAGGCCGGTCGGGGGAGAGAGCGCGCGCCCGATGCGCGTGCACCAATTCATCGTCAATCATGGCGCGCAGATCGGCTTCGTTGAGCTGCTCCACCTTCGCCACCTCGTGCGAGGTGCGGAAGCCGTCAAAGAAATGCAGGAAGGGGATGCGCGCTTCGAGCGTCGCCGCTTGCGCCAGCAGCGCGAAGTCCATTGCTTCCTGCACGGAGTTGGAAGCAAGCAGCGCAAAGCCTGTCTGGCGCGTGGCCATCACGTCTGAGTGGTCGCCGAAGATGGAAAGCGCATGCGTGGCGAGCGTGCGCGCCGAGACGTGAATCACCGTCGAGGTCAGTTCGCCCGCAATCTTGTACATGTTGGGGATCATCAGGAGCAGCCCTTGCGAGGCCGTGAAGGTGGTGGCCAGCGACCCCGACTGCAGCGCGCCGTGCAGCGCGCCCGCCGCGCCGCCTTCGCTCTGCATTTCGATCACGGTGGGCACGCTGCCCCAAATGTTCGGCTCACGCTTGGCGGCCCATTCGTCCGCCCATTCGCCCATGGGCGAGGAGGGCGTGATCGGGTAGATGGCACAAACCTCATTCACCCGATAGGCCGCATAGGCCGTCGCTTCGTTTCCATCAATCGTGACCATAACTTTGTTCATTAGTCTTTCTCCATTCAGCGCCTGGTCGAAATGGCGCTTCGGGCTGCCTCCCTGCCGGACGGTGACGCTACCCGGCATCGAGCGCGTGGGACATAAGGATTCGAGATCGCCTAAGGATTTTAGCTCAGAAACGCGAGAGATTGCTGGCTATGAGTGTTGCGGCATCCTCAAATCCGACGAATTGCCCCAGAATTCGCAGGCCGTAGCGCCAGCGTCTCGCTGGCCTTGCCTTGGAATCCGCATCCTTCAGAGCAAGGTAGCGCCCCGATGGATCGGGGCGGCTCTTTGCTTCAAATCCTTGCACTCTGCTCGGCAGGCAGTCCCGCGCTGCGGGATCGATCTTCAACCCGCACTGTCGCTCCTGCTCGGCCCCGTCCAAGCCCGCATATTCACGGTAGCTCGACCAGCGCCACTGTTCCGGTTGCTTCACCAAGCTTCGCCGCACCGGATTCAGATGGATGTACTCGACGCTCTCCAGGTAATCCTTCACCGTGCGGAGGGCATGGTCAAAAAAGCGCCCTTGCCAGAGTTCGCCCGCTTCCCGGCGGCCCCGGTTGACGGCAATCATCGAACTTACTTTCAGCGCCTTCAGCAACGCCGAAATGGTAAGGGGCTGGCGCGGGTAGAGAATGGCGTGCCAGTGGTCGGGCAGGAAAACCCAGGCCGTCAGGGCGAAGCCGTGTTTCTCACGCATGCGCGCGAGGCTCGATGCCAGCTGTCCGAAATCGTGTTCTCCCAGGGCGCGCCTCGACCGCCGCAAATTGCAGGTGACGAAGAAATAGCGGTCCGAGAGCACCAGACGCCGCAAGCGCGACATGCCGCGATTCTACCGATGGGCCCGGCCGAATACAACAAGAGCCGCAGACCTCAAACGCGAGGTCTGCGCTACCTGCTTGGTAGCCAGGGTTAATCCGGCGTGTGGACTGACCGTGGGTTGGTAAACCCGAGGAAAAAGCCCACGGTTGTCGAAGACCCGCCGTGGTGGGGAAAAGCCCTGACCGTGGCTGCCCGCTGCCGAAATGCACTTGACAAACAACGAGGCTTGCTGTTATCCTAGCTTTTGCACTCTTGCATTCTATGGCCGAAGGGTGTAAGAGGGGGATTGCAGATGAATAGGGATTTCGTCTCCTTTCTCACGAGCCGAGTGGTAAATGTGGCGTCGATTCCACAGCGGAGTCCTTTTCGTTATCCAGGGGGGAAAACTTGGCTCGTCCCCTATGTGAGGCTCTGGCTTTCTTCAATTACGCCGCCCTTGCGGGAACTTATTGAGCCATTTGCTGGCGGCTCAATTGTCGGTCTCACAGCCGCTTTTGAGAACCTGGCAAGAAAGGTTACACTAATCGAACTGGACTCAGACGTCGGAAGCGTCTGGAAGACCATTCTCAGCGGGGATGTGGAATGGCTCGCAAGCAGGGTGGCGAGTTTTGATCTAACGGTCGACTCGGCGAGGGCCCTTTTGAATTCGCGGCCTCGCGGTACAAAAGAGCGGGCTTTCATGACAATTGTGCGGAACAGAGTCCAGCGAGGTGGGATTCTCGCCCCAGGAGCGGGAGTTATGAAGGAGGGCGAAAATGGAAAGGGAATAAGATCTCGCTGGTATCCCACCACATTACAGAGAAGGATGCTCGATATTGCGAGAATCCGCAACCGAATCAGGTTCGTCGAAGGGGACGGCCTTGCCTATATCGAACGGAAGCTCCAGAGAAAAAACGTAGCCTTCTTCATTGACCCGCCTTACACCGTCGCAGGCAGAAGGTTATACACACACTCTGACATTGATCACGAGAGACTCTTTCGGCTCGCGAAGCGTCTGGGAGGCGAGTTTCTGATGACCTACGATGACAGTCCAGAGATCAGGCGGCTTGTCATAGACTCCCGGCTCGACTGCGAGACTATTCTGATGAAGAACACCCACAACACGAAAATGCTAGAGTTGCTTATTGCCCGGAATTTGGCTTGTCTTCGACACCCGGATACTTCCCAGCCAATTTTTCGCGAACTCTTTGCTCAAACAAACTCTGACCTACTGGATTCCCCCCTGTAAGCCCTTCCACTGCACGTTCTAGTGTCGTCATCCTGACGAGGCCCCGCCTCAAAGCAAACTCCCCGCCGCTTTCGTCATAGTCGACGACAAACCATGCGATATCGCAGTTCGACACATCGCTCACGTCATCCATGGACCCCAACGCAGCAAAGAAACTTCGGTCAACTACGACGGCCATCTTCTTTCCCCAACGGCGAAGTGTCGGGACTTTGATTTGCAGTTGCGGCATAAGACGCTTCGGTCCGCTGCTTCTGTAGTCAGGCCTGCGAATGGCCACAGGGAACAGCAGCCCCTTCGCGCGCGACTTTCTAATCGCTGTGAACTCCCTGCTCATCGACAGACCGGAGAAGTAGACAGCTTGAATCTCGAGAGCGGTCCAATGCAACGGGTCCCTGGTGGGATGGACTAACACGTTGTCGATCCTCCCCACGTCCTCCGCATCGGTTGCTTTGGCATTGCGACGGGTGGATATAATCTCTTGCTCCAGGAATCCCACCTCGCCAACGATGAGTGGTTCGGGACACCCAAGGAGAGTCTCGGCGATCCAAGTGAAGATCAATCCTTCTTGCTTGAAACGGTGCGGGCAGGTCGTCACTAGTTGACCACCCTCTCCGGTCGGGGCAGAAACTCGCTCGGTTTCTTCGTCCAACTGATAAAGGCGCAACGAGCACACGCCGCCGCGCTTTGTGCAGAGGATTTGATTCGCCGGTGTGCTCCTGAACGGACAGGCGAATTGAGGCCTCTGGCGCTTCTCCAATGCTTGGACACGTGCCAGCTCGCGGCGTTCCTCTGGCGGAAGGCGGACAAATGACCTTCCGTACCATTCACCGATGCCATATCGGGTTTTGATTCTTGGCCGTCCCGCCCTGTTCTTTTCTTTCCCCTGCATCATCACCTTTTGACCTTCTTGTCCGGAGCCGGCTCGTCAGGGCTTCGGCTTGCTTGGGCGTCCACCCCTGCGCTTCTTGCGTAGCGATTGAAGCCGTCGGAAATAGTTGGTGCCGCGGAGGGCCGTCTTTCTTCCGCCAATACGCCCGGCATGGGCTACGATCAAGCGATCTGGAATTAGCTTCCCACAATGGGGGCACTTGAACACGGGCGGTATCTTATAGGCCTTTGGCGCGACACGTCAAACGGCTGCCCGAATTCAATTTGTACCTGGAACAGTACTCACCCGCCAATGGCACCACAGAAAGTTAACGTAGCCTTGTTCTGGAAGGCTGCGGCCTTTCTACCCGAGGACTCCCAGCAAATGGAACCCGTGCACGATCTCTGCCCCCGTAGGATGACGCACAATCTCTCGAAGTACCCTCAGTCCGGTGCGGTCTTGCTCCAAAGCGAGCACGTAAGGGTGCAGCGACTGCCGTCCAATGATTTGGAAAGGATACTCGGCTTGGGGTTCTGCTTCCAGCGTCCTTAACCTTCCGGTTCGAGATTCTACGTCCAACCTGAAAATCTTCGCCGAAACTTCCAGCGCCTTGTCTTCTATGACCGTGGTCGGATTGAATAGGTTGTTGTCCGCGGGAAGTAGATGTATTCCTTCCTTTTTGTTGTCCAACACAGACAGGCTACTTATGTGATCGCCATCAACCAACTTCGCCAGAGAAGTCAAGTCCTGAAAGTTCTGTAAATTCGCATTTCCTTGGTGAGCTAAGTGGCGAAGGGCGTAGCCCGAAGCCACTTAGCTCATGCGACCTCGACCATCTCCTCCTCGCTGACGGTTGTCTCGTCCATCTTCAGGTACACCCTCTCCATCCATTCCAGGTTCGTTTCCATCGCCAGGGCGGAGATCAGCCGTAGGCATGCGGCCTCGTTGGGGAAGATGCGGATCACTCGCGTCCGCCTCTTGATCTCCTGATTCAGCCGCTCCAGCAGGTTGGTCGACCGCATCCGGCGGCGATGCTCCGACGGCAACTCATAGACCGCCAGGGTCTCCTCCCCTTGGTCTTCCAGAAACGCCGCTACCTTCGGATGCTTCTTCTCCAGAACGGCTACCGCCCGTCCCAGCGCCTCGCGCGCTGCCTCCAGCGTCGGCGCCTCGGTGATCGATCTCAGCTGTTCCAACACCGCTCCGCGATCTTTCCGACTCGCTAGGTTCAGCACGTTGCGGATCAAATGCACTTGGCAGCGTTGCCAGAGCGCCCCCTGGAAGTGCCGCTCCAGGGCCCTCCTTAACCCCTGGTGAGCATCGGAGACCACATAGCGCACGCCTTGCAGCCCACGCCGGCTCAGTTCCGCGAAGACCTCGGACCAACTCGTCTCGTTCTCGCTGTCGGCCACCCATACCCCCAAGATTTCCCGATAGCCTTCGGGGCTGATGCCCACCACCAGCAACACGCCTTGGCTCACTACCTGCCCACCCCGCCGCACCTTCTCATAACGAGCATCCACGACCAGGTAGGGATAGCTTCTCTCCAGCGGCCGCTCGCGCCACCGCTGGATCTCCTCGTCCAGTTGCTGGCTGAGGGCCGAGACCTGGCTCTTGCTGATCTCCAGGCCACACAGCTCCTCCGTAATCGCCCGCACCTTGCGCGTGCTCACCCCTTCCAAGTACATCTGCATGATGGCCAGCAGCAGCGCTTTCTCGGACCGCTGGTAGCGCTCAAACAGCTCCGTCTGAAACTGCCCTTCCCGGTCCTTGGGCACCAGCAGCTCCAGGGTGCCGACGCGCGTCTTCAGCAGGCGGGGCTTGTAACCATTGCGGTACCCGCGCCGCTCCCGGGTTCGTTCGTAGGGTTCCGCTTGCAGAAAGCGCGTGATTTCGGTCTCCAAAACCTCCTGCACCACCCGCTCCACTAACCGCCGCATCCCGTCGTCGCCTTCTTGGGCGGCTTGTTGCCAAACCGAAAACACATCCGTATGCTTAGCCTGGCGAGCCATTCAGCACCTCCTTCGGTGGCTTCTTTCGATCAAACCATTCTAAGGAAATGCTGGCGGCTCGCTCCCCCCAAAAACCGAGCCGGCTATTTACAGAAGTTTACGGACTCAACCGCCAGAGATTTGATGTGGGGCTCAGCTTGGCCCGCAGTGTTGAGCACTATGTGGTTTACCTCGATGTTGTTTTGGCTCCCTATGACCAGGAGTCTGGTTGTGTCCGCAGACGTCATCACTTGTACTTTGGGTTCCTTACCCTCCTTCCTCATGGAAGCAACGGTCTTCAGAAAGGCGAATGCGTTTTTCACTACTTCCCATAGATGGCTGGGGGTGATGCCAGCGGGAATGAACGTGAGCGCGAATTGAGCTGCCGGGACGATGATCTGTATATCGGAGTAGAAGGAGCCGCCGCCGATCTTCGTTGCGGTCAGCCTGTAAAACGTTCGGTCGAGGTGGGTAATCCTCTCTTTTCCGACTATGGACACGTAGCCCTTGTCCACAGTTGAGTGGAATTGCTTTAGGGCTTCCGTCAGTTTAAGGACGGGTATGCCCTCTTCAAACTCTGGCCCGTCCAAGCGGAATGAGACTTGTGCCGCAACCGGCATCTCGAGGCTCCTGAGCGACAAATTCGTCCAGTAATATGCGAGATTGACGTGTCCATCGCGTCCTTTGCGACATGTGCGACGCCAGAAACGATGAGCCAAACCCTCACAGCGCGAGGTTCGTCCTATCGCTATCCGTTTGCTCGTTCCACGCTCGCTCCGGCGTGGATAGCAGCGCCAACAATGGCACCAGTGACCTCCCCGATGTGGCGGTTGACGCTTTTCCTTCCCATTCCTAGCCTTTGATAGTCTATCGCGACGTGCGTCACCTTGCGGCGGTGGAGGTGTTCGACGAGTTCCTCATGCAACGCACATAGGAAGGCTATCCGGTTGGTCGAATCGTCCAGTGCCGGAGCAATAGTTACGGGCTTGCCGTCAGCGTGGCATTCGACCCTATCCGCATAAGCATGACATACCATCAAAGCTCTCCTTCTCTTCAGCCGGTGCGTCCCGCCGTTGCGGGAAGAGGTAAATCGCGGGTGGCGCATCCCGATTGAGAAACATCGGGACGGGTCCATCGCGCTCTTTGCGATGTGTGCAGGCAAAACCCTTTCCCGCACGCCGGCGCTGGCGGCCAACCGGACAATCGCGACATATAGTCCGCACGGATTACCGCTGCGTCACCGTTCCTATATACAACTACTCGGAGGGCGTTGCAAGGGGATAAAGACAGGT
>JALHUF010000189.1 GCA_022866195.1 Terriglobia bacterium | reverse complement strand
TTGGAGATAGCTGTAACCTGTTGGAGCGTGGACACTTAAATTGAGTTTATCCCGTTATTGGCTATGCATAGTATTTGCTATAAGTTACGAGGATTTTGCAGAGTTTATGAGAAAACCGCCCCCCCTCAAATACCCGTGCTCCGCAAGAAACGCGTGCGGGCTCAGCGTTAACGGTAAACGCTCCGCAAGTCGGACCGCAGACCGATCTCCAGCCGCTTGTTTGACGACAGCCACTAACTTCCCTGAATTCAACGCGAACGAGGTTTTGACGACCCACAGGGCCCTACAAGAACGGAAGCGCGGAAAATCATGCACTCGGCGGCAAACCTGAACCGAAGCCTCCGCTCACGACCACCGCAGCCCCGGTCATGAACGAAGCGTCGTCACTAGCAAGAAAGACCGCAACGCGACTAACTTCTTCTGGTCTGCCAATCCGCCACAACGCATGGAGCTTTGATGCAACCTCTCGTGCTGCCGCAGGGTTGGGTTGCATCTCGAAATATTCCCATGCCAGGCCAGTATCAATATATCCCGGACATATGCAGTTGACACGAACACCCTCTTTTCCATGGTCGATGGCCATCGCCTTCGTCAGTGCGATGATGCCCCCTTTAGTCGCACAATAGCCGGCACACGTCGGCTCAACGAAAAAGCCATTCACGGATGCCATATTGATGATGCACCCTTTCGTCTTTTTCAGATGTGGCAAGAAAAACTTTGAGCACAGAAAAACTCCTCCAAGATTAACGCCGATTTCTCTATTCCATTCTTCGACGGTCGTATCCTCCACGCTCTTGTTAACTTGGATTGCAGCGTTGTTAAGGAGCACATCAACTCGGGAAAAGGCCCTAATAGTCTGGTCCACCAATTGTTGAACTGAGTCCGCACTTGAGACGTCTGCTTCTACTGCGCAGGCAATTCCTTCTGCTTCCCCAATGTGTCTGACCGTCTCCAGGGCAGCTGCAACTCGGATGTCGGCGACGGCGACCCGTGCCCCTTCGTTGGCAAATGCCATAGCGCTGGCACGGCCGATGCCCGAGCCAGCTCCAGTAATGACTACGACGCGATCCCTGAGCTTCATGGTTTTCCTCCTAAGACATGGGGGCCATCGAACCTTATCGGCTCCAATCGGGTGATATTCAGTCTAACGAATAGAAAGTAGACCATTAACAGATTGGGCCTGGACCCGCTCTTGTGATGCCCTCCCTCACGCTTTATTGAGAGGGAGGGCCCTGTGCCTAGCCATGCGCCGCTAGTCGAACGCGTTCCCACTTAGCACGGAAACCCGGGCGGTCGAAAACCTCGGAGTTGATGACACCTTTAGAGGGCTTACGGCCATAGGCCAGCTCAACCATGCCGTGGCAGGAGGTAGCTCCGATGTCACGAAATGCCTCGTGAGTGTGGCCAATGGAGTGAGGGGCCAGCAACACGTTCTCGAGCTGACCGAATCGATGTGGCTGGTTGAAAGGTTCGCCAACAAAGACATCCAGGGCGGCGCCGGCGATCCGATGGTTGAGGAGTACTTCGAACAGATCGTCTTCGTTGACGATCCCCCCGCGGGCTGTGTTGATCAAATAAGCTTCGGGTTTCATGAGACTTAGCTGGTCCTTGGTGATCAGGTTCCGGGTCTGTTTGTTCAACGGGCAGTGGATAGAGACGAAATCTGCCCGAGTCATGAGTTCCTCGAGGCTTACGGGCTGGACCCCGTTTGATTCAATGTCGGCAGCCTTTACGTATGGATCGTAGGCGATAGCTTGTTTCATGCCGAAGCACCGCAGCAGCCGTACAGTTGCCCCTGCAATCCCACCGAATCCGACGGAGCCAAACACCCGGTCACGAAGTTCACATCCCATATAATTGGGTTCCAGATCCCATCTTCCCTCGCGCACCAGGAGATCCTTAGTCCGAACATGGTGGCTAAGCGCGATCATCCATCCCACTGTCGCTTCCGCCATGGAGTAATCAACAGAGCCAGGCGCGGTGAGAAAGACAACGTCTGCTTCCGTACACGCCCCCACATCGATATCGTCATAGCCTACTCCGAAACGCGCTATAGCGAGCAGATCCTGAGGGTTGGCAAGTGAATTGGCGGTGACACCGGCGTTCCCCGTGATCAGTCCCTGGAATCCCTTTAGCTGATCGCTCCCGACCTGCGGCCGGAATTCCTTCAGCGCCAGGTGTTCGATTTGTGGATGGGCGCTAAACTGCGACAACCCAATATCCCGAAACCGCAATGAGCCGTCGGAAGAGTAGAAATCTGCAGTGATGGCAACACGAAATCTCTTTTCGCTCGAAGAGAGCATCTATACCTCCCTATGCCAAATAAGCCGTCCTATATGAACGACATGCTTGCGAAGATGACCCTCCAAGCGCGGCACATGTCGTCACCAGACATATTCTCCACATTGACGCGACATTGTTACAGAAGCAGACGAGTCGACATCGGATGTGGTAGGTCTCTAAGTTCCAGGGCGATCGTGCTGCATCAGTTCGGACGGTCCGGCAGGACACGCTTATGTACTAAGGCGGGGGGTCAGACGTGGCCGTGAGTGACGGCGAGAATTTCGGATGCAGGCCAACCGAAGCCAAGCCACTTTTGAGCCCGCGCGCCAGCACGCCGGTGTCGACTCCGAGTGCAATGATTCGGAATCCCTGTTCGCGGCGTTGGATCAAGTCTTCGTTGTCAATGGCAATTATTCCGCAGTATTTGCCCTTCGCACGGATTCTGCTATTGATCTCCAAAAGTTGCTCGGCAACACCCGGTCCTTGCCACTGGCCGGGGTACCCAGCACTCGCCGAATAGTCTGCAGGCCCCAAGAAGAAGGTGTCCACGCCTGCGACACTAAGAATGGCATCAATATTCTGCCTTGCTTTTACAGTTTCAATGTTGGGAAGAACTAATACGTGCTCATTGGCCTCTTGTACGTGCTCGGCAAGGCATTGCCCCCAGACAGTTGCTCGATCACCGCCGACGGCCCTGACGCCAGCCGGGGGGTACTGAGCGTAAGCAAGTAATTGGCGGAGCTGATCCGCAGTTTCTATGAAAGGAACGGCAATCCCATCAGCCCCGATGTCTAGCGCTCGCTTAACGAGGCCAACATTCATTTCGGCAAGCCGCACCATAATTACCGTACAACTACGCACGGCTGCCCTGATGTGCTGTACAATCTGTTGCCAATCCAGAGACCCGTGTTCTGCATCGATAACAACCCAGTCTAATCCAAGCGCTGCGGCCATTTCAGTGATACTTGGCGATTCAAGAGTGACCCACAGCCCGTACGCTGGCTGGTCTGACTTGAGTTTTTCTCGGAACCTTCGAATGGCGGAAGTATTCATCGATTGATCCCACGCATGAACTGAGATACGGCCCACGCCGCTTTGTAATAGTCTTCCATGACCGGCTGGATCATTCTGCGGGCAACAGTTACTCCAGGAGTGTTTCGCCCCTGTCGACGGAAAACCTGATTCCCTCTTGGTCTGATGCCATGGTCACGTAGTCCGATGTCAGACATCGTACTACTACTAGCATGCAAACATGTGAGTGTCAAGAGAAATTGAGTTGACCATTGTTCTGTGACAGGAGTTCAGATTCTTTACCCTCCCCTGGTACAGTTTTCCGGGGTGGGTCACGCAGAGTGGGCCAAGGTCCCCCATCTCTGCCAGACCTAGTGAACCTCCAGTTGCACTGCCTTGATCACGGCTGGCCACCCACCGGATCCAGCGCCAATGACTGCTATATCGAACGCTTCCAGAAGCTTATTTCCTCGAGTTTTTGTCTGATCGCATTTATGAATTGGGCGGCCAAAGCGCCGTCGATGATCCGGTGGTCCGACGATAGGGTCATCTTCATGAGAGACCGGATCGCGATCTGATCATCTCTGACCACTGGCTGCTTCATGAGGCTCGACACCGCCAGGATGGCACTTTCGCCGGGATTGATGATGGCAGTGAAGTTCTCGACGTCCAGCATACCCATATTGGAAATCGTGAACGTGCTCCCCGTCATCTCGTCCGGGGTGAGCTTGCCCGCCCGGGCCTTCG
>JALHUF010000188.1 GCA_022866195.1 Terriglobia bacterium | reverse complement strand
TGGTGTGCACTCGAACCTGGATTCCCTGATGTGCCGGTTTCCCCCCAGGTGACGGGCGGGCAGAGCCCGCCCCTACCTCTACTTTTTCTTCTCGGCTTGTTTTGCAGCATGCTTGCCGAGGGCATCAAGGTAATGTCGGCGATAGATCGGATCGTCGGGTTCCAGGCGGGTAGCAGTGCGGTATTCCTTGAGAGCACCTTCCAAGTCGCCGAGTTTTTCGAGCGCATAGCCCAGGCCGTTGTGGGCGTCGGCGTCCGTCGGGTCATACCGGACAGCTTCGAGCATTTCCACTCGCGCGCGTTTCCACTCTTTGGCCGAAAGGAAAGTGATTCCCATCTCGCGGTGGAGGTCGGAATTCTCCGGGTCCAGCGCATAGGCACTCCGCAGATGCTGGATCGCTTCCTCGATGCGTCCCCGGGCGCGGAGTTGGACTGCCTCCTGAATGTGCCGGCGCAGTCGGACCTTGACCTCGGCAGGCGCGAGCGATGTGGTGGCGGATTCTGGAGCTGCCGGCTCTTCCACCTCGTGGCGGACCTCCACGTTCTCTCCCGCGCGTGGCGAGACGAAGTATGCCTTTCCGTGTTCGTTCGGACAGCGGATGTGAATGTAGTGATCGCCCGGCTCAAGCGCGGAAGTAACGAAAGTCCCCGTGGCTGACGTCTTCCCAACAGACACGGAATCCGCGTCCACCGTGCAGCCGGCGCGACCGGTCCAGACCCTCACCTGCGCCGATGGCAACTCCTTCTCGCGGGCAAGCAAGGGCGCAGCGGGCACAATTCCTGCCCAGATGATTGCGCCGACGAGCTCGGCAGCGCGGAGTCGATTTCGCCCATTCATGCGCGATACCCCGGATGTTAACACAGCCGCCCTCGGGGCAAACTCTGATGTTTCGCGGCCCCGCATTCCTTGACGGGTGTGGCGATGTGTTATAGCTTAACTTTTCGGGCCTGGAATGACGCCGCCAGCGTTTCAGCCTGACCGGAGAATCCGGGCCCGGCCGGAGAAAAGAAGGGAATCCGCGCGGAACTCGTTCGCGTATTCTTGGTCTTGCGCTGACTCGCAACCTTTCCTGATGTCCGATTTATTGCCAGCCTGGGCGGAGAAGATTTTCGCCGGAGACCGGCGGGCCATTGCCCGAGCCATCTCCGCCGTGGAGAGCGGCGAAGCGGCTGGAATCCAACTGCTGAAGCTTCTGTTCCCAAAGTCGGGTGGAGCCTATGTGATTGGGGTCACAGGGTCGCCGGGGGCAGGGAAAAGCACGCTGGTGGAGAAGCTGGCGGGTGAGTACCGCCGCTCTGGCCTGCGGGTCGGCATCATCGCCGTGGATCCCACCAGCCCCTTTTCCGGCGGCGCGATCCTGGGCGATCGCATCCGCATGCAGGCACTCTCCACCGATGAGGGCGTTTACATCCGCAGTATGGCCACGCGCGGGCATCTGGGCGGTTTGACGGCGGCGGCGCAGGATGTCGTCACCATCCTGGATGCCGCGGGCTGCCAGGTGGTGCTGATCGAAACGGTAGGGGTGGGACAGGATGAAGTGGAGATCGCCCGCCACGCGGACGTGACGGCCCTGTTGCTGGTTCCCGGCATGGGTGACGATGTCCAGACGTTCAAGGCCGGGGTGATGGAGATCGCAGACCTCTACGTCATCAACAAAGCGGACCGGCCGGGTGCCGAGCGCGTGGAACAGGAGGTGGCCGCGATGCTCTCCCTGGCGCCTCGCCGGGATAGTTGGCGCCCCCCGGTCCTTAAGACGGTAGCCACCACAGGCGAAGGCGTCGCCGCTCTGCGCGAGGCTCTAGAGCAGTTTCGCGTCTTCAGCGAACAGGAAGCCCGGCGACTGGGGCGGCAGCGAGAGCAGTGGCGGGTGCGGCTTCTAGAATTGCTCCGCCAGAGCTTGCTTGAAAACGCGGTGAAGGGACTGCACGAGGGCGCCCTTGAGGCTCGGGTGGAGGAGGTCATGGCACGCCGGCGTGATCCCCATTCGGTGGTCGAGGAACTCGTCGAGGAGTTTTGCCGCAGCCAAGAGACGACATCGAATAAAACGCCATGAGGATTCACCACATCGGCATTGCGGTGGAGTCGCTGCGGGCAGCGGTTCCCCTTTTTGCGAAGCTGCTGGGACGCGCGCCGGACGCCGAGGAGACCATCGAGGAGCAAAAGGTGCGCGTGGTGGCCTTCGCGCTGGGCGAGAGCCGCATCGAGCTGCTGGAGGCCACCTCGCCCGACTCGCCCATTGCCCGCTTCCTCAGCAAGCGCGGCCAGGGAATCCACCACGTGGCGCTGGCGGTAGCGAACGTCTCCGCAACCCTTGCTGAACTCGAACGGGCCGGATTTCGCTTTATCGACCGGGAGCCGCGTGTAGGGGCAGGAAGGGAGCGGATCGCCTTTCTGCATCCCTCGAGCACGGCCGGCGTCTTGATCGAATTGGTGGAAGAGAAATGAAACTGGGGGATTTTGAACTCCGGGTGCTTTCCGACGGCACCTTTGCGCTGGACGGCGGGCAAATGTTCGGCGTGGTGCCGAAGCCGCTCTGGGAGAAGAAACTCCCCGCTGACTCGCGTAACCGGGTGCGCTTGGCACTGAGGTGCCTGCTGGTCGAAACCAGCAAGCACCTCGCCCTGATCGAAACTGGCATCGGGGACAAGTTCGACGCGAAGTACGCCGACATTTACGGCATCGAGAAGTCCACAACGCTGCTGGCCGATTTGAAGCGAGTGGGGGTGCGGCCCGAGGACATCGATATCGTCATCAGTACGCATCTGCACTTCGACCATTGCGGCTGGAACACGCGGCGCGAGGGCGGCAGAATAATCCCCACGTTCCCCCGCGCCCGCTATTTCATCCAAGCCGGCGAATGGGAGCACGCGCTCCACCCTACAGCGCGCGATCAGGCCAGCTACGTGCCGGAGTCCTTTCGCCCGGCGGAGCCCCAGACGGAACTCCTGGAGGGAAATCAGGAAATCGTCCCGGGGATCCGCGTCGAGGTTGTCTCCGGACATACCCGAGACCTGCAGTGCGTGTGGATTGAATCCCAGGAGGAGCAAGCCTGTTTCATCTCCGATCTTGTTCCTACTCGCGCCCACTTGCCTTACTCGTGGGTCACGAGCTTCGATCTCTACCCGCTGGAAACATTGGCCAACAAGGAACGCTTGCTGCCGCAACTGGCGGAGCAGGAGACACTGGTTGTTTTCCCGCACGACCCGGATGTGCCTTGGGCCAGGCTGGCGAAGGAAGACGGCAAGATCGTGGCCCGGCCAGTTGATTCGCCGGTATAGCGCAGCCCGGTGGATGACTGACGACTAATCACCAACCGAGGACCTCTCACTATGTCTAAAGCAGAGATTGGCATCATCGGCGGAAGCGGGCTCTACAACATGCCCGGCATCCAGCGCGTGCGCCGGGTGCGCGTCGCCACACCCTTCGGCAAACCGTCCGACGCCTTCCTCCTGGGCGAGCTGGAAGGGCGCGAGGTGGCCTTCCTTTCCCGGCACGGGCGCGGCCACGTGTTGATGCCTTCGGAGATCAACTTTCGCGCCAATCTATACGCGCTGAAGAAGCTGGGTGTCACGCGCATCATTTCCGTGAGTGCCGTGGGCTCGCTGCGCGAGGAACTGAAGCCGCTCGACATGGTATTGCCCGCGCAGTTCTTCGATCGCAGCACCAATCGCCCCTCGACGTTTTTCGGGGGCGGTATCGTGGCCCACATCAGCTTCGCCGACCCCGTTTGCCCCGTGCTGGTGGACGTCCTGAGCCAGGCCTGCGCCTCGAGCGGCGTGAACTGCCACCGGGGCGGCACGTATATCTGCATGCAGGGCCCGGCCTTCTCCACCAAGGCGGAATCAGCCACCTACCGCGCCTGGGGGATGGATGTCGTGGGCATGACCAACCTCCAAGAGGCCAAGCTGGCCCGCGAGGCGGAAATCTGCTACGCCACCCTGGCGATGGTGACTGACTACGATTGCTGGCATCCCGCTCACGATGCCGTCACGGTCGACCAGATCATCGATTACCTGAACCGGAATGCGCAGAATGCCCAGAAGATCATCCGCGCTGCCGTCCGCCAAATGCCTAAAGAGCGAGGCTGCAAGTGCGGGTCGGCACTGGCCCACGCGATTCTGACCGATCCCAAGAAGATTCCACCGCAGGTCAGAAAGAAGCTGGCGCTGTTGCTAGGGAAATACTTGAAGTAATACTTGAAGTCTCGACAGAGACTGCCCGGAGTGATCTTCGCCCGCGGGAGGAAGCAGAATGTCTTTGCTGGTGGTCGGTTCCGTAGCCTTCGATTCCGTTCGCACCCCGCATGGCCACGCCGACAGCATCCTGGGCGGCGCGGCAACCTACTTCGCGGTGGCGGCGAGCTGGCTCACTCCCGTGAGAGTGGTGGCCGTGGTCGGCGAAGACTTCAGCGAACAGCACCTCAGCGTCTTTGCCAGCCGGGCGATTGATACGACGGGCTTGGAGCGCGCAGCGGGGAAGACCTTTCGCTGGCAGGGCGAGTATGTGGGCGACATGAACGAAGCCCGGACGCTGGACACCCAGCTCAACGTTTTTGAACGGTTCGCGCCGAAGATCCCGGCATCCTACCTCGCAAGCGAGTACGTATTCCTCGGCAACATCGATCCTGTCTTGCAGCTACACGTCCGCGAGCAGCTTCCCAGCACCCGGCTGGTAGGCCTGGATACCATGAACTATTGGATTCGAGGAAAACTCGAAGCCCTGAAGAAAACCCTGGCTGCAGTGGACGTGCTGCTGGTGAATGAGGGTGAAGCGCGGATGCTCTCGGGTGAGTGGAATCTGACGAAGGCCGCGGCGGCGATTCAGAAGATGGGGCCCCGCAGCGTGGTCGTGAAGCGGGGCGAACACGGGGTGAGTCTTTTCACCGCGGGTTCGATTTTTTCCGCGCCGGGATATCCTCTCGATCAGGTTCAGGACCCCACCGGGGCGGGCGACACTTTCGCCGGCGGCTTCATGGGCCACCTGGCCCGCACAGGCGACCTCTCCGAACCCAACCTTCGGCGCGCGGTGGTCTACGGTTCCGTTCTGGCCAGCTTTGCGGTGGAGGAGTTTGGCCTCAGCCGCTTGCTCCGGTTGACGCCGCAGGA